>DATJPE010000001.1 GCA_035506535.1 Actinomycetes bacterium
CCGCAACCTCGCGAAGTCGGTCACCGTCGAATAGCCCAGCACCGCCGCCTGGCCACCTCCTCACCGCGCCCGCCTCTGTCCTGCCCGAATGAACGCGACGTTGAGTCGGACCTATTGGAGGAACGCCGCGTTCATTCGAAAAGGTCGGGGGTGGGGTCGTAGCGTGGCGGCGTGATCATCGGGATCGGGACCGACGTGGTGGCGCTGGACCGGCTCGCGGCGGTCCTCCAGCGCACCCCGTCGTTCCTGGATCGGGTGTTCACCCCGGCGGAGCGCGGCCTGCCGCTGGAGTCCCTCGCGGGCCGCTGGGCCGCCAAGGAGGCGGTGGCCAAGGCGCTCGGCGTCCCGGACGGCCTGTCCTGGCAGGACTGCGAGATCCGTAACGAGAGCGACGGGCGGCCGGTGCTCACCGTGACCGGGACCGTCGCCGAGGCCGCCCGGGCCCGGGGCGTCACGTCCTGGCACGTGACGCTCACCCACGACGCCGGGGTCGCCTCGGCGGTCGTCGTCGCGGAAGGCTAGGCGCGTGCGCACCGCCCACACCGCCGATCAGGTCCGCGCGGCCGAGGCCCCGCTGCTCGAGGCCCTGCCCGAGGGCGCCCTCATGGCGCGTGCGGCCGGCGGCCTGGCGGCCAGGTGCGCCTCGCTGCTGGGGCGCGTGTACGGCGCCCGCGTGGTCCTCCTCGTCGGCGCCGGCAACAACGGCGGCGACGCGCTGCACGCGGGGGCCGCCCTCGCCCGGCGGGGGGCGCGCGTCGACGCCGTGCTCCTGGGCGCGAGCGCGCACGAGGCCGGCCTGGCGGCGCTGCGCCGGGCCGGCGGGCGTCCCTGCTCCGCCGCGGACGCCGCCGGCGTCCTCGCCGGCGCCGACCTCGTGGTCGACGGCATCCTCGGCATCGGCGGCCGCGGCGGCCTGCGGCCCGAGGCCGCCGCGGTCGTGGCCGCCGTCCCGCAGACCGCCATCGTGGTCGCGGTCGACGTACCCAGCGGGGTCGACGCCACCACCGGCGAGGTCCCCGGCGAGGCGGTGCGCGCCGACGTCACGGTCACCTTCGGCAGCCTCAAGGCCGGCCTGCTGGTGGCCCCCGGGGCCGACCACGCCGGCATCGTCGACGTCGTGGACATCGGCCTTAGGCCCGGCCCCGCCGCGCTCGAGGCACTCCAGGCCGAGGACGTGGCGCAGCGCTGGCCGTGGCCTCAGGAGCAAGGGGACAAGTACGCCCGCGGCGTGCTGGGCGTCCACGCCGGGTCCAGCGCCTATCCCGGGGCCGGGGTCCTCTGCCTGGCCGGGGCGCTGGGGGCGGGCTGCGGCTACGTCCGGGTGGCCGCGACGTCGGGGGCGGCGGTGGCCGTCCGGATGGCCCACCCAGAGGCGATCGTCGTCCACGTCGAGCCCGAGCACCCCGCCCACGGGGTCGGCCGCGTCCAGGCATGGGCGACCGGGCCGGGCCTGGGGACCGGACGGGCGGAGCAGGCCGGGGTACGCGCGCTGCTGGCGGAGGGGCTGCCGACGGTGCTGGACGCCGACGCCCTGGTCGTGCTGGCCGCCGACCCGGGCCTGCTGCGTGGTCGGGAGGGCGGTCCGGGGGCGGTGCTGCTGACCCCGCACGCGGGGGAGCTGGCCCGGCTGCTGGGCGTCGGGCGCGAGGAGGTCGAGCAGCGACGGCTGGAGCACGCGCGGGCGGCCGCCGAGCGCTTCGAGGCCACCGTGCTGCTCAAGGGGTCGACGACCCTGGTCGCCGCTCCCGGCGAGGTACCAGTGCGGGTCAACACCACGGGGACGGCGTGGCTGGGCACGGCCGGCTCGGGCGACGTCCTCACCGGCGTGGCCGGGTCCCTGCTCGCCGCCGGCCGAGACGCCCGGGACGCCGGCTCGGTCGCGGCGTGGGTGCACGGCCTGGCCGCCCGCCTGGCCTCCGCCGGCGGCCCGCTCACCGCCTCGCGGCTGGCCGAGGCACTGCCCCGAGCGGTCGCCTCCCTGGGCTGAGCCGCCGCGCGTGACAGACTCGACGCCGATGGGCGGGACGTCGACACACCCGGTCCACCGGGCCGAGGCCGTGGTGGACCTCGCGGCGATCCGCGCCAACGTGGCGACGCTGCGCCGCGCCGCCGGTCGGGCCGAGGTGCTGGCCGTCGTCAAAGCCGACGCGTACGGACACGGGCTGCTCCCCGCCGCCCGGGCCGCGCGGGACGCGGGCGCGGCCTGGCTGGGCACCGCGCTGCTCGAGGAGGCCCTCGCGCTGCGCGCCGCGGGGGACGGCGGACGTCTCCTGGCCTGGATGCTCGACCCGGGCGACCCCTTCGCCGAGGCGGTGGCCGCGGACATCGACCTCTCGGTCAGCGCCCCGTGGGCGGTCGAGGAGATCGCCGCGGCAGCACGGACGGCCGGCCGGCCCGCGCGCCTGCACCTCAAGGTCGACACCGGCCTCGGACGGGCGGGGGCACCAGTGCACGACTGGCCGGCCCTCGTCGAGCGGGCCGCCAAGGCCCAGGCCGACGGCGAGGTGGTGGTCAGCGGGGTCTGGTCGCACCTGGCGTACGCCGACGCGCCGGGCCACCCCACCACCGATGCGCAGATCGAGGCCTTCCGCGAGGCGGTGGCCCTGGCCGAGGCCGAGGGGCTGCGCCCGGAGGTGCGGCACCTGGCGAACAGCGCCGCGACGCTGACCCGGCCGGACGCCCACTTCGACCTGGTGCGGCCCGGCATCGCGGTGTACGGCCTGTCCCCGATGCCCGACGACCACCCGGCCGACACCCTCGGGCTGCGCCCGGCGATGACGCTGCGCGCCCGGATCGCCCTGGTCAAGCGGCTGCCGCCCGGCCACGGTGTCTCCTACCTGCACCGCTATCGCACGACCCGGGAGACGACGACCGCGCTCGTCCCCCTCGGCTACGCCGACGGCATCCCGCGCAACGCGACCAACGTCGGGCCGGTGCTGGCGGCGGGGGCGCGACGCACGATCGCCGGCACGGTGTGCATGGACCAGTTCGTCCTCGACCTGGGCGACGACCCGGTCTCGGTCGGCGACGAGGTCGTCCTCTTCGGGCCAGGGGACGGCGGGGAACCCAGCGCCGACGACTGGGCACGGGCCACCGGCACCATCTCCTACGAGATCGTGACGCGGATCGGACCCCGCGTGCCGCGCGTCCACCTCGGCGGCTCGGCGTGAGCCCGCGCATGTCCGGGCCGGCGGGCCTCGGCCTCGGGGTGCTGGCCGCCGGCGCCGCCCTCGGCTGGGTCGGCGAGCGGCTGCTCGTCAAGCGCCCGCCGGGCGGCGCGATCGCCATCACCGGCCCGAACGCGGGGCGCGCCGACCCGCGGCTGCTCACCGTCGACGACGGGGTCGAGCTGTACGTCGAGATCGACGAGGTCGCCGCCACGGCGGCGTACGCGCCGCTCACCGCGATCTTCATCCACGGCTACGCGCTCAACCTCGACTGCTGGTACTTCCAGCGTCAGGCGCTGTCCGGCGACGTCCGCGGCGTGTTCTACGACCAGCGCGGCCACGGCCGCGCCGGTCGGGGCGAGGCGGGCACCCACACCATCGAACGACTGGGACGCGACCTGGGCGAGCTGCTCGACGTCGTGGCCCCGCAAGGACCGGTCGTGCTCATCGGTCACTCGATGGGCGGGATGACCATCATGGCGCTCGCGGAGCAGCGGCCCGAGGTGTTCGAGCGCCGGGTGGTGGGCGTGGGTCTGGTCGCCACGTCGGCCTCCGGGGTGGGGGAGTCGCCGCTCGGCCTGCCCCGCCGGCTCGGCGAGGTCGTGCACCGGGCCGCCCCGCTGGTGGTGTCCGCGTTGTCGCGGGCACCCGCCCTGGTGGAGCGTGGGCGCAAGTCGGGCAGCGACCTCGGACACCTGCTCACCCGCTACTACAGCTTCGCCTCGCGTGTCCCGCCGGGACTGGTGGAGTTCGCGGCGGAGATGCTCTCGGCGACCCCGCTGGAGGTCGTGGCCGAGTTCCTGCCCTCCCTCGACGCCCACGACCGCACCGACGCGCTCCCGGTGCTGCGGTCCTGCCCGGTCCTCGTGGTGGGCGCGCAGCAGGACCTCATGACCCCCGTCGAGCACACGCACGCGATCGCCGCGGCCCTTCCCGAGGCGGACGTCCGCGTCGTCGAGCCCGGCGGGCACATGATCCTGTTGGAGTACCCCGACGAGGTCACGGCCTGGATCCGGGAGCTGTTGCGCCGCTCGCTGACGCTCGCGCAGCAGCGGGGTCTCGCGTGAGCGAGGCCTGGTCCCGGCTGGCCGCACGGATCGCCGGGTGCACGGCCTGCGCCGAGCTCGTCGCGACGCGCACCCAGGTCGTGCCCGGCGTCGCGCCGCCGGGGGCCCGCCTCGTCCTGCTCGGCGAGGCGCCCGGCGCGGCCGAGGACGCGGCCGGCGTCCCGTTCGTGGGCCGCTCGGGCTGGTGGCTGGACGCGGCCCTCGGCGCGGCCGGGCTGGCGCGCGCGGACGTGGCCGTCGTCAACGTGCTGAAGTGCCGGCCGCCGGGCAACCGGGCCCCCCGCCGTGCCGAGGTGGCCGCCTGCCGCCCCTGGCTCGAAGCGCAGCTCGACCTGCTGGACCCCGCCCTCGTGGTGGCCCTCGGGGGCACCGCCGCCCAGTGGTTCTTCGGGCCCGCCGCTCGCATCAGCCGGCTGCGCGGCGAGACGCATCGGGCCCTGGGCCGCCGCGTGCTCGTGACCTACCACCCCTCGGCGGCGCTGCGCTTCGGGCCGACGGGGCAGCCCGCGCTCGCGCTGGCGGCCGACCTGGCGATCGCGGCCGACCTCCTGGCGGCGTAGTGGCCGACGTCGCGCTCGAGGTGCCCACGGAGCAGGACATGCGGGCCCTCGGCCGGCGCCTGGCGACCCGCCTGCGCGCCGGCGACCTCGTGGTCCTGGGGGGCGACCTGGGGGCGGGCAAGACCACCCTCGTCCAAGGGCTCGGGGCGGGCCTCGGCGTCCTGGGCGAGGTGACCTCGCCGACCTTCGTGCTCGCGCGGGTCCACCGCAGCCGCGTCGGCGGTCCCGCCCTCGTGCACGTCGACGCCTACCGGCTGGCCTCCCTCGCCGAGGTGGACGACCTCGACCTGGACGCCTCGCTGGCCGAGTCGGTGACGGTGGTCGAGTGGGGCGGCGGGAAGGTCGAGGGGCTCAGCGAGGACCGCCTGGAGATCGAGCTGGTCCGCCCCCGCGGCGCGGCCGGGGGAGAGGTCCGCACGGTACGCCTGCACGCGGTCGGGCCTCGCTGGAGCGGCGAGGACCTCGCCTCGGCGGTGGAGGGCCGCCCCGAGGGCAGCGCCTAGGGTTTCGGTCGTGCTCGTCCTCGGCCTCGACACCTCGACCGCGCAGCTGACGCTGGCCCTGCACGACGGGACGCGGATGGTGGCCGAACGCCACGCCCTGGACGCCCGCCGCCACGGCGAGCTGCTCGCCCCCCTCCTGCGCGACCTGCTCGTGGAGGCCGGACCGGCGGAGGTCACCGACGTGGCGTGCGGGGTAGGTCCGGGGCCGTACACCTCGCTTCGGGTCGGGCTGGTGAGCGCGGTGGCCTTCGCCGCGGCCCGCCGCCTGCCGGTGCACGGCGTGTGCTCCCTCGACGTGCTCGCGGCCGAGGCGGCGCGGACGGGCGCGAACCGGGGCGAGCCGTTCGCGGTGGCCACCGACGCCCGTCGGCGCGAGGTGTACTGGGCGACCTACGACCCGAGCGGGACGCGGACGTCCGGCCCCGCGGTCGGCCACCCGGCCGGGCTGGGCCTGCGCGAGGTGCCGGCGGCGGGGGAGGGCCCGCGCCGGTACCCCGAGGCGTTCGCGCGGCCGATCGAGCCGACCTACCCACGGGCGGCGGTGCTGGCCGGGCTGGTCGCCGCCGCGCTGTCCGGCTCGGCCTCCGGCACGTCCATCGAGCTGCTGCCGCCGCGCCCGCTGTACCTGCGCCGGCCCGACGCCGCCGAGCCGCACTCCCCGAAACCGGTGCTCACGTGAGTGCGGCCACGCTGCGTCCGATGCGCTGGTGGGACGTCGAGGAGCTGGCTGCGCTGGAGGAGGAGGCGTTCCCCGACCTGCCCTGGTCGGCCGCCGCGTTCTGGAGCGAGCTCGCCGGGGTGCCGCTGACCCGCTGGTACGTCGTCGCCGAGGAGGACGGCGGCATCGCTGGCTACGCGGGCCTGTTCGCCACGGGGCCCGAGGCCGACGTCCAGACGGTGGCGGTACGCCCGGACCGCCGCGGCAGCGGGCTCGCCGACCGGCTGGTGACCGCGTTGCTCGAGGAGGCCGGACGGCGCGGGGCGGCCCGGGTGCTGCTGGAGGTCCGCGATGACAACACGCCTGCGCTTCGCCTCTACGAGCGGCACGGGTTCGCGGCCGTGGGGCGCCGGCGCGGCTACTACGGGCCCGGACGCGACGCCGTCGTGATGGCCCGCCGGCTCGGGGCGGGGACCGCGTGAGCGACGTACCGCTCGTCCTGGGCATCGAGACGTCCTGCGACGAGACCGGGGTCGGGATCGTCGCCGGGACAGCGCTGCTGGCGAACGAGATCGCGAGCAGCGTCGAGGAGCACGCCCGCTTCGGCGGCGTGGTCCCCGAGGTCGCCTCGCGGGCGCACCTCGAGGCGCTCGTGCCGACCGTCGAGCGGGCGTGCGCCACCGCCGGCGTCGGGCTGGCCGACGTCGACGCCATCGCCGTCACGGCGGGGCCGGGCCTCGTGGGGGCGCTGCTCGTCGGTGACGCGGGGGCCAAGGCGCTGGCCGTCGCGCTGGGCAAGCCGCTGTACGGGGTCAACCACCTCGCCGCCCACGTCGCCGTGGACGTCCTCGAGCACGGCCCGCTGCCGGAACCGACGCTCGCCCTGCTGGTCAGCGGCGGCCACTCCTCGCTGTTGCTGGTGCGCGACGTCACCGGCGACGTGGAGCCGCTCGGCCGGACCATCGACGACGCGGCCGGCGAGGCCTTCGACAAGGTGGCGCGGCTGCTCGGGCTCGGCTTCCCCGGAGGGCCGTACGTCGATCGCGCCGCCCGCGACGGAGACCCGGACTCGATCGCGTTCCCCCGCGGGCTCACCGGCCCGGCCGACCTACGCGAGCACCGCTACGACTTCTCCTTCAGCGGGCTGAAGACGGCCGTGGCCCGCTGGGTCGAGCAGCGGGAGCGGGACGGGGAGGCGGTGCCCGTCGCCGACGTGGCGGCCGCCTTCCAGGAGGCGGTGGTCGACGTGCTCGTCCGCAAGGCGCTGCTCGCGTGCGCCGAGCACGGCGTCGACTCGCTGCTCATCGGCGGTGGGGTCGCGGCCAACTCCCGGCTGCGGGTGGTCGCCGAGCAACGGTGCGCCGGAGCCGGCGTACGGCTGCGCGTCCCACGCCCGGGGCTGTGCACGGACAACGGGGCGATGGTCGCCGCGCTGGGGTCCGAGATGGTGCGGCGCGGACGTACGCCTTCCGCCCTGGACCACCCGACCGACTCGGCGCTACCGGTCACCGAGGTCCTCCTGCCCTGACGTTGCGGGTCGGGGTCGCGTCGGGTCGGGTCGGGGTGCGGCGCGTCACGTTGCGTCGGTGATGGTGACGTGGGCGCGGGCGAGCCGTCGCGGCAGCTCCGGGAGCAGGCGGCGGGTCGGCTGCGCGACGTCCAGGCGCCGCTCGGCGACCAGCGGGACCAGGGCGGCCAGGCGCGGATCGGCGAGAACGGCCGCGAGCGCGGCGCGGTCCCCGCCGAGGACGATCGCGTCGAGGCGGTCCACGCGGGGGAGCACGACGAGCGCCGTCGCGTCGGCGGCGGCCGCGTACGACTCGCGTGCCTGCGCCTCCCGGCGGCGCGCGAAGCGCTGCTGGGACCAGCCACCCGCGGCCGAACGGCCTTGGACGTGGCGCGTCCCGACCTTGGACGCCACGACCGTGTCCCCGTCGACAACCGCGACGAGGTAGCCCGCCTTGCGGGCCAGCGCGATACCCACGAGGCGGCGGCGCCGAACGTGGGCCAGCAGGCAGGCCAGCCCCCGACCGTCGTCGACCAGGGGCGGGAACGCCACGTCGATCCTCGCCGTGGTGCCGTCCTCCGCCCGCAGCAGCGCGCCCGACGGCCCGAGCTCGGTCGACGTCGCCCCGTGTGCGGCGACGAAGCGCTCGATCCAGCCGGCCAGGCGCGCGGCGTCGACCTCGACCGCACGGGTCATCGGGGCGTCCCCAGGGCGGCCGGATCCCCTGATCGCGGCGGGTCGTAGCGCGCCACCAGCAGCGCGAGCGGGCCGCCCTCGGTACGGGTGAGCACGAGCGTCGCGATGGGGCCGTCGCCGCCGAGGGCGAGCCGGCGGCGCAGCTCTTCGGGCGCGACGCCCACCCCCCGCTTCTTCACGACCACGTCGCCGACTCCCCTGGCGCGCAGCACGGCGCGCATCCGCTTGAGCGCGAAGGGGATCTCCTCGAGCACCTCGAACACCGCCCCGAAGCGGGCGTCGGGCTCGGTCTCGGTGGTCACATAGGCGATGTGCCGGTCGAGCAGGTGACCGGCCAGCCGCTGCGCGACCGCGCCGACCAGCCCCGCGCGGATGATCGCGTCGTCGGGCTCAACCAGCCACCCCTCCACCGCACCGACCGCCACCGAGGGCGGGAGGTCAGCGTCGGTGAGCACGGTCCCTGCCGGCAGCAGGGTGGCGCGGCGCCGGGCCGTCGCCAGCGGCCCGTGCCAGATGGCGGCCTCCTTCAGCTCGCCCCTCACCGACACCCACTCGCCCTCCGCGTCCGGCGGTATCAGCGAGTGCGGGATGCCCGGGGCCACCTTGGCGACGGTCGCCGGCACCTCGCGGGCGAGGTCGGCGATCCACGACCAGGGCGGTGACCACGTCTCCGGCTGCTGCCGGCGGTGCGCGCCGGCACGGCGTGCCGGGTCGACGTACGCCGCCTCGCAGCCGAGCCCGGCGAGCCGAAGCGTCGTCACGTCGGCGGTTCGCACTGTGATCCGGCCGGAATGGCCCTCGGCGGCCGCGTTGGCGGCCGCGAGGGCCGCGACGGTCGGGTCACGGTCCACCGCGAGCACCTGCGGACCGGCGTCGGCGAGGGCCAGCGCATCGGCCCCGGCCCCGCAGCACAGGTCGGCCACCCGGGCGAAGCCGGCCAGCCGGGTGGCGCGATGCGCCGCGACCTCGGGCCGGGTGGCCTGCTCCAGGGTCTCCTGGGTCCAGAGCAGGCGCCCCCCGCGTGGACCCAGGCGGACGGCTGCCCGGCGGCGCAGGCGGCCCTGGGTGAGGGCGAGAGCGACCAGCACCGGGTCGTGACCCTCGGCCCGCAGCCGCTCGGTGAGGCCGAACAGGTCGGGCTCGGCGTCGCCGGCGTACGCCTCGGTCGCCGCGCGCAGCACGTCCGCCGCCGCCGCGGACCGCAGCAGGGCCACGTCCTCAGGGGTCACGCCCCCAGCCTGCCGCCCCCCTCCGCCGTTCGGCAGCGGCCCACCCTGGGGGAGCCACCCCAGGCACACTGGCACTCGGGTTGACGGAGTGCTAACGGCCTGGCTAGGTTGGTCGTTGGCACTCTCCGGCTGGAAGTGCCAGCGACCTCCAGGGTCTGGCCCCGCGACGGCAGGGTCTGGTGGTGGCAACCAAGCCGCATACCCACACACGAAGCTCACGGAGGGTAGACCACCGTGTCGGTCTCCATCACCCCGCTCGAGGACCGCGTCCTCGTCCGGCCGCTCGACGTCGAGCAGACGACTGCGTCCGGCCTCGTCATCCCGGACACCGCCAAGGAGAAGCCCCAGGAGGGCGAGGTCCTGGCCGTCGGGCCGGGCCGCTTCGAGGACGGCCAGCGCCTGCCGCTCGACGTCAAGGTCGGCGACAAGGTCATCTACAGCAAGTACGGCGGCACCGAGGTGAAGTACGAGGGCGAGGAATACCTCATCCTCTCGGCCCGCGACCTGCTCGCGAAGGTCGGCTGAGGCTCGACCTCGCCGACCCGCACCGAGGAGCCATCGCCCCGGCCGCCGACCTCGGTGGCCGGGGCGCCGCTCGTCCCGCCCACCGGGCGAGCGCCGCACCACCGCGCCCGCTGACCCGTCATCCGGCAGCACCCACGTTCGGAAGGACCTCCACGCCATGGCCAAGACCCTGCTGTTCGACGACGACGCCCGCCGCAGCCTCGAGCGCGGCGTGAACGCGCTCGCGGACGCGGTCAAGGTGACGATCGGCCCGCGCGGCCGCAACGTGGTCATCGACAAGAAGTGGGGCGCCCCCACGATCACCAACGACGGCGTCACGATCGCCCGCGAGATCGAGCTGCACGACCCCTACGAGAACCTCGGAGCGCAGCTCGCCAAGGAGGTCGCCACCAAGACCAACGACGTCGCCGGCGACGGCACCACGACCGCGACGGTCCTGGCCCAGGCGATGGTCCGCGAGGGCCTGCGCAACGTCGCCGCCGGCGGGACGCCGTTGGAGCTGAAGCGGGGCATCGACGCGGCCGTGGCCGCCGTCTGCGGTCGGCTCATCTCCTCCGCGCGCGAGGTCAGTGGCCACGACCAGATCGCCCACGTCGCGACGATCTCGGCGCAAGACCGCGTCATCGGCGAGCTCATCGGCGAGGCGTTCGACAAGGTCGGCAAGGACGGCGTCATCACCGTCGAGGAGTCCAACACCGCCGGCACCGAGCTCGAGTTCACCGAGGGCATGCAGTTCGACAAGGGCTACATCAGCCCCTACTTCGTCACCGACGCCGAGCGCATGGAGACGGTCCTCGAGGACGCCTACGTCCTGATCAACCAGGGCAAGATCTCCTCCGTCGCTGAGCTGCTGCCGATCCTCGAAAAGGTCGTCAAGGCTGGCAAGCCGCTGCTCCTCATCGCCGAAGACGTCGAGGGCGAGGCCCTGTCGACGCTCGTGGTCAACAAGATCCGTGGCCTGTTCACCTCGGCGGCGGTCAAAGCTCCCGGGTTCGGCGACCGCCGCAAGGCGATGCTGCAGGACATGGCGGTCCTCACCGGTGCCACCGTGATCGCCCCCGAGATCGGGCTCAAGCTCGACCAGGTCGACCTCGACGTCCTGGGCACGGCTCGCCGGGTCGTGGTCACCAAGGACGACACCACGATCATCGACGGTGGGGGCGCGGCCGAGGCCGTGGCCGACCGGGTCGCGCAGATCCGTGCCGAGATCGAGGGCACCGACTCCGACTGGGACCGCGAGAAGCTGCAGGAGCGGCTCGCCAAGCTGGCCGGCGGCGTCTGCGTCATCAAGGTGGGCGCCTACACCGAGACGGAGCTGAAGGAGAAGAAGCACCGCATCGAGGACGCGGTGTCGGCGACGCGGGCCGCGATCGAGGAGGGGATCGTCGCGGGCGGCGGAGCCTCCCTGGTGCACGCCGCCACCGTCCTCGACGGTGACCTCGGCCTGAGCGGGGACCAGGCCACCGGCGTCGGCGTGGTGCGGCGCGCGATCGACGAGCCGCTGCGCTGGATCGCGGAGAACGCCGGGCTCGAGGGCTACGTCGTCGTGGACGCGGTACGCGCCCTGCCCGACGACCATGGCCTCAACGCGGCCACCGGTGAGTACGTCGACCTCGTGGCGGCGGGCGTCCTCGACCCGGTCAAGGTCACCCGGTCGGCGTTGGAGAACGCGGCGTCGATCACCTCGATGCTGCTCACCACGGAGACGCTCGTCGTGGAGAAGCACGACGAGGAGCACGCGCACGCCGGGGACGGCCACGGCCACGGGCACTCCCACGGTCCCGGCGGCCACGTCCACTAGGGGTGCACTGGGACCGCCCAGCGAGCTCAGCCCAGCGGACGCCAGGCCAGTGAGGTCAGGCCAGTGAGGTCAGGCCAGTGAGGTCAGGCGCATGAGACTGGCCCAGGGCGGGTCTGGCCAGCGATGAGCGTCGGGCTCGCCCCGCACCGGCTCCGGCACGGTGCGGGGCGAGCTGCTCTCAGGACCTCTCAGGACGCCGTCGCGAAGGTGGGCGTGCGCCGGCTGAGCAGCCGCTCGCGCTCGTCCTCGGTCATGCCGCCCCAGACGCCGTACGGCTCCCGCACGGCGAGGGCATGCGTCCGGCAGGCGTCGATCACCGGGCAGCGCGCGCACACGGCCTTGGCCGCGCGGTCGCGGGCCAGGCGGGCCGGGCCGCGCTCGCCCTCGGGGTGGAAGAAGACGCTGGGCTCCACCTCGCGGCAGGCGCCCCGCAGCTGCCAGTCCCACAGGTCGGCGTTCGGCCCGGGGAGCCGGGACAGGTCCGCCATGTCTGCCTCCTGGAGTCTTGGCGTCGTCGATGGCACCGTATAACCGAGCCACGATCGAGTCAACTTCCAAAGATGAACAACTTATGACGCGATCGTTCCGGCTTCGGGGTGCGCTGCCGGCTCGGGGCGGGACAATGAGCGTGTGTCCGCCGACCCGCAGCCCGGCGCAGGGGCGGAGACCTCCGCCCCCGCGCTGACGGTGGCCGCGGTGGCCCGCCGGCTCGGGGTGGCGCCGGCCACCCTGCGGACCTGGGACCGCCGCTACGCGCTTGGTCCCTCCGCGCACACGGCGGGTGCCCATCGCCGCTACGGCCCCCACGATGTGGCCCGCCTCGAGGTGATGCGCCGCCTGACCATGGAGGGGGTCGCGCCGGCGGACGCCGCGCGGGTCGCCCGCGACTTCCACGGCCCCGCCCCCGAGGAGGCGCTCGCTCCGCCGCCCGACGCGCGGGTGGTCTCGATGCGCGCCGAGTCGCGAGCGGTCCGCGGGCTGGTCAACGCGGCGTCGGCGCTCGACGCCGGGCAGACCGCGCGCGTGCTGAGCGAGGCGATCCATCGACGTGGAGTGGTCTGGACCTGGGACCACCTGGCGGTACCCGCCCTGGTGAGCGTCGGCGCCCGCTGGGAGGCGACGGGGCGCGGGATCGAGGTCGAGCACCTGCTCTCCTCGTGCGTGGCCACCGCGTTGACCGGCGCCGTGGAGTCTCCGCGGCGGCCGCTGAACGCCCGGCCGGTGCTGCTCGCCGCGGCCGACGAGGAGCAGCACGTGCTGCCCCTCCACGCGCTGGCCGCCGCGCTGGCTGAACGGCACATCGCCACCCACCTGCTCGGGATGCGGGTACCGACCGCTGCGCTGTTCGACGCGGTACGCCGTACCGGGCCTGCCGTCGTCTTCGTCTGGTCGCGCCTGGAGGCCACCGGCGACCCGGACGCCCTCGCGGCGCTGCCGGCGATGCGTCCCCCGGTCGCGGTGGTCGCGGGCGGTCCGGGCTGGACCTCGCCCCTGCCGCCGGGCGTCCAGCGGGCCCACGACCTCGTCGAGGCCGTCACCACGGTGATCCGCGCCGCCGCCTGAGACGCCCCGGCGAGGGTCGCGACGTGGCACCGGCCGACGACCCGCGGTGAGCCTCGACCGACGCGCCGCCACGGTCCGTCGCGGCGCGCTCGGTACCCTGCCGCGAGGCGGTGCCGACGTCGCGGCGTGGGCGGGCCGCAGGACCGGGCGGTCAACCGCCGGCCGGTGCGAGCCGAAGGTGGGATCCGTGGAGTCGGTCGAGGGCGAACTGGCGGGGCTGCTCGCCTCCGGCGAGCGCGCCGCCTTCCACGGCCGCCCGGTCTCCGGGATCACGCCCCTTCAGCAGGCCGTGGAGGTGGCCCGAGCCGCCGGCCGCCCGGCCGAGGCCACGGCGGCCGCATGGCTGCTCGGCGTCGCCCTCGGCGCTGCGGGGCGCTACGGCAGCGCGCTCACGGTCCTCGAGCCCCTGACCACGACCCACTCGGGCTCGGCCGAGCGGCGGCTTTTCGCGGCGCTCGCCGCCGCCACGGCGGCCAGCGTGCAGCGCCAGCTGGGCAGCCACGCGGTGGCCGCCGAGCTGGACGAGCTGGCGGAACGGCTGGCCGGCGACTCACCCGAGGCCTGCTTCGACGCAGCCCTCGGTCTGGCCGCGGACGCGGTGGGGCTCGCTGATGCCGCCACCGCCCGCCGTCACGTCGAGCGCGCGGCGTCGCTGACCGAGGGCCGGGCGGACTGGTGGCGCCAGCGGGTCCGCCTGCTGTGGGTGCGCGCCGAGGTGGCGCTGCTGGAGACCGATCCCGGCTCCGCCGCCCAGCTCGCCGAGCGGGCCGTCAGCCTGGCCGAGTCCTCCCGGGCACCCAGGCATGTCGCCAAGAGTCTGCTGTTCCTGGGGATCGCCCAGGTGCACGCCGGCGAGAACGCCGAGGCCATCACGACGCTTCGACGCGCCGCGACGCTGGCGGAGTCGCTGGGCACGCTGCCGCTGCTCTGGCCCTCCCGGGCTCTCCTCGGGGCTCTGCTCGAGGCGAGCGCCCCCAAGGAGGCCGCTCGCTCGCTGGCGTCCGCGCGCAACGCGGTGCTGCAGATCGCCGACGACCTGCCCGAGAGCCTGCGCGGGCCGTGGCTGGCTCGCCCGGACGTCGCGGCGCTGCTCGGCGGCTGAGGCGATCTGTCGCTTCCGGGCTCACGTCGGGGTCCCCTCCTGCCGACACCTAGATCGTGACCACCGTGTGCGTCTGCGACGACTCCCCGCTGGCCCGGGAGTCGTTGCGCCGTGCGGTGGCGGCGCTGCCCGGGGTGACCCGGGTCACTGCGGCCGCCAGCGGCGAGGAGGTCCTCAACCGCTATCCCGCCGAGCGGCCCGACCTGGTCCTGCTCGACGTGCGGATGCCCGGCCTCGGCGGAGTGGAGGCGCTGCGACGGCTGGTGGCCGTGCACCCGGAGGCCTCGGTGCTCATGCTCACCCTCGCCGAGGACACCGACGGGGTCGCTCGCGCGGTCGCTGCCGGTGCCCGGGGCTACCTGCGCAAGGACGCCACCCGCGAGGAGCTGATCGCGACGGTCGGGCAGGCGCTCAGTCGAAGCCGGGGACGCGAGTCCGCGGCGGCCCGCCCCCGGCCGACGGTGGAGGGGATGCCGCCAGTGCTCACCGAGCGCGAGCTCCAGGTGCTCTCGGGGATGTCCCGGGGTCGCTCCAACGCCGAGATCGGGCGTGAGCTGTACCTGTCCGAGGACACCGTGAAGACCCACGCGCGGCGCCTGTTCCGCAAGCTGGGGGCCGCGGACCGCGCCCACGCGGTGGCGCTCGGGTACCGCTGGGCCCTGCTGCGCTAGCCGGGGCTCGCCCCCCGGGGCGAACGGGACGCGTCGCATAGCATCGAGGACATGAGCGACGCGTTCGTCCTCGAGACCGGACTCACCTTCGACGACGTGCTGCTCCTGCCCGGGGAGACCGACGTCGTCCCGAGCGAGGTGGACACGACCACCCGGCTCACCCGCGAGGTCTCCCTCCGAGCGCCCCTCGTCTCCGCCGCGATGGACACCGTCACCGAGGCGCGGATGGCGATCGCGATGGCCCGCGAAGGTGGCATCGGTGTCTTGCACCGCAACTTGTCGATCGCCGACCAGGCCTATCAGGTCGACCTGGTCAAGCGAACGCAGACCGGCATCATCTCCAACCCGGTGACGATCGGGCCGAAGGCGACCCTTGACGAGCTGGACGAGACGTGCGGGCGCTACCGGGTCTCCGGTCTCCCGGTCGTCGACGACGACCAGGTCCTGCTGGGCATCATCACCAACCGTGACCTGCGCTTCGTGCCGGTGGCCGAGTGGGGGACCACCTACGTCGGCGACGTCATGACCAAGGCGCCGCTCGTGACCGGCCCGGTCGGCCTCAGCCGCGAGGAGGCGACCGTCCTGCTGCGCCGGCACAAGCTGGAGCGGTTGCCGCTGGTGGACGCCCAGGGCCGCCTCGGCGGGCTGATCACGGTCAAGGACTTCGTCCGCTCCGAGCAGTACCCCAACGCCTCCAAGGACGCCTCCGGCCGGCTCCTCGTCGCCGCCGCGGTCGGCTACTTCGGCGACGCGTGGGAGCGGGCCACCACCCTGGTCGAGGCCGGCGTCGACGTGCTGGTCCCCGACGTCGCCAACGGACACGCCCGGCTCATGTTGGACATGATCGGTCGGCTCAAGTCCGACCCCGCCACGCGCCACGTGCAGATCCTGGGCGGCAACATCGCGACGAGGGCAGGCGCGCAGGCGCTCGTCGACGCCGGCGTCGACGGCGTCAAGGTGGGTGTCGGGCCGGGCTCGATCTGCACGACCCGGGTGGTCGCCGGCGTCGGGGTACCCCAGGTCACCGCGATCCGCGAGGCCGCGCTGGCGTGCGGCCCGGCGGGCGTACCCGTCGTCGGCGACGGCGGCGTCCAGTACTCCGGTGACATCGCCAAGGCGCTGGTGGCGGGGGCGGACACGGTCATGCTGGGATCGCTGCTCGCCGGGTGCGAGGAGAGCCCGGGGGAGACCGTCCTGGTGGCCGGTCAGCAGTTCAAGGCCTACCGCGGCATGGGCTCGGTCGGCGCGATGGCCTCACGCGGCAAGAAGTCGTACTCGAAGGACCGCTACTTCCAGGCCGACGTGCCCAGCGACGACAAGATCGTGCCGGAGGGGGTCGAGGGGCAGGTTGCCTACCGCGGCCCGTTGTCCACCGTCGTCCACCAGCTCCTCGGCGGGCTGCACCAGTCGATGTTCTACGTCGGCGCGCACACCATCGCCGAGCTCAAGGAGCGCGGCCGCTTCATCCGGATCACTCCGGCGGGCCTCAAGGAGAGCCACCCGCACGACATCCTCATGACGGTCGAGGCGCCGAACTACCACGGTCGCTAGGGTCGCCGCGTGACCGAGATCGAGATCGGGCGCGGCAAGCGGGGGCGGCAGGCGTACGCCTTCGACGACATCGCGATCGTGCCAAGCCGGCGCACCCGGGACCCCCAGGAGGTCTCCATCGCCTGGCAGATCGACGCCTACCGCTTCGAGCTGCCACTGCTCGCGGCCCCCATGGACTCCGTCGTCTCGCCCGAGACAGCCATCGCCATCGGGCGGCTCGGCGGCGTCGGCGTGCTCAACCTCGAGGGACTGTGGACCCGCTACGAGGACCCGCTGCCGCTCTTCGAGGAGCTCGGGCAGACCACCGACTCGTCGGTGACCGCGCGCATGCAGGAGATGTACGCCGCGCCGATCCGCCCCGACCTGGTGGCCGAGCGCATCGCTCAGGTCCGGTCCGCGGGCGTGACCGCGGCCGCCTCGCTGTCGCCGGGGCGTACCGCCCAGCTGTGGAAGACCGTCGTCGACGCCGGCGTCGACCTGTTCGTCATCCGTGGCACGACCGTGTCGGCCGAGCACGTCTCCGCCCACACCGAGCCGTTGAACCTCAAGCAGTTCATCTACGAGCTCGACGTCCCGGTCGTCGTGGGCGGCTGCGCCACGTACACCGCGGCCCTGCACCTCATGCGCACTGGCGCTGCCGGCGTGCTCGTCGGGTTCGGTGGCGGCGCCGCGCACACCACGCGTGACGTCCTGGGCGTCCGGGTCCCCATGGCCTCGGCGGTCGCCGACGTGGCGGCCGCCCGCCGCGACTACATGGATGAGAGCGGCGGGCGCTACGTCCACGTCATCGCCGACGGCGGCGTCGGCCGTTCCGGCGACATCGCCAAGGCGGTCGCCTGCGGAGCCGACGCGGTGATGATGGGCTCCCCCCTCGCCCGCGCGTCGGAGTCGCCGGGACGCGGCTGGCACTGGGGCTCCGAGGCGCACCACCCGTCGCTGCCCCGGGGCGAGCGCGTGCAGGTCGGCACGATCGGCTCGCTCGAGGAGATCCTGCTCGGACCGTCACGGCGCGCCGACGGCTCGATGAACCTCTTCGGAGCCCTGCGCCGCGCGATGGCGACGACCGGTTACAGCGACCTCAAGGAGTTCCAGCGCGTCGAGGTCACCGTCTCCGGCGCCCTGCGCTGAGCCGCCCGTCAGTCAGATAGCGGTCGTAGCGGGTGGGCCCCCGACCGGCGGGCCGGCGGCGGCTGGGCCGAGGTAACGGCTGGAGTCGAGCCCCAGGATGAGCAGGAAGATCCAGCTGAGCAGGACCAGGCCCACGGTGAATCCGGCCCCGTGGCCGAAGCTGCGGGCGAGGTCGTAGGCCACGATGATCCAGATGATGAGGCTGACGAGAGGGATGAAGAACAGGATCAGCCACCATCCTGGGCGGCCCACCACCTTGAGGGTGATGTAGATGTTGTAGATCGGGATCAGCGCCGCCCACCCGGGCTGGTCGGCCTTGCGGAAGACCAGCAGCAGCGGGAGCACCGCGATGACGTACACCGCGACGACGAGGATCAGTCCGACGAGTCCGCTCACGACGAGCCTCCCAACTCTTCGGCGCGATTCTCACAGACAGAGTGGGTCCATCCAGCCGAGGCGCGCCGCGGCGGCCGCCGGTCAGTCCGCGTCCTGCCAGGAGTGCCAGAGGGCGGCGTACGGACCGTCGGAGGCGACCAGCTCCTCGTGCGAGCCGTACTCGGTGACCCGGCCGCCCTCGACCACCGCGACGACGTCGGCGTCGTGCGCGGTGTGCAGCCGGTGGGCGATCGCGACGACGGTACGGCCGTCCAGCACGGCGCCCAGGGAGCGTTCCAGGTGCCGTGCGGCGCGCGGGTCGAGCAGCGACGTCGCCTCGTCGAGCACCAGGGTGTGCGGGTCCGCGAGGACGAGTCTCGCCAGTGCGATCTGCTGCGCCTGCGCCGGCGTCAGCTTCCACGCTCCTGCCCCCACCCGCGTGTCCAGTCCCTCGGGGAGCTCGCGGACCCAGCCGGCGGCGTCGACCGCCTCAAGCGCGGCGAAGACCTCCTCGTCGGTCGCGTCGGGCTTGGCCAGCCGCACGTTGTCGCGCATGCTGCCCACGAAGACATGGTGCTCCTGGGTCACCAGCGCCACGTGCCGCCGGACCTTCTCCGCCGGCATCCGCGCGAGTGCGACCCCGCCCATCGTCACGTGCCCGGTGCGCGGGCCGTGGATGCCGGCGAGCAACCGGCCCAGGGTGGACTTGCCGGCGCCGGAGGGCCCGACGACCGCCACCCGCGAGCCGGGTTCGACGTCGAGGTCGACGCCGTGCAGGACGTCGCGCTCGCCGCGGTAGGCGAAGCGCACGTTGCGGGCCTCGATCGCGTCACCGGCCGGCTCCTGGGAGGCGTCGACCTCGGGGTCGGGCACCTCGTGGATGCCCAGCAGCCGGGCGAGTGAGGCCTGGCCGGTCTGCAGCTCGTCGAACCACATGAGCAGCAGGTCGACCGGCTCGATGAGCATCTGGGTGTAGAGCACGGCGGCGGTCATCTGCGCGAGGGAGACGTGCCCGCCGATGTAGAGCAGTCCGCCGGCGAGCAGCACGACCGCGATCGGCAGGACGTAGGCCGCCTCGACGCTGGGGAACCACACCGAGCGCAGACCCAGGGTGTAGGTCTCCCACGACACCCAGCGGCGGACGCGGTCGTCGGTACGCCGTACCCGCCGATCACCCAGGCGGAACGCCTCGATCGTTCGCCCCGAGTCCACGGTCTCGGCGAGCGAGGCGTTGACCGAGGCGTAGGCGGCGAGCTCGGCGTAGTACGCCTGGGGCGCGCGGCGGAAGTACCAGCGGCTCGCGAGCAGGATCGGCGGCACCGCCACCAGCCAGGCGGCGGCGAGCACGGGGGCGGTGAGCAGCAGCGCCGCCAGGATGAGGACCGCCGTCACGGCCGCGATCACCATCTCGGGTACGGCCTGCCGGACGGCCCAGGACAGGCGGTCGACGTCGGTCGTGGCCCTGGTGACCAGGTCACCGGTCCCGGCGCGCTCGACCGCGCCCAGCGGCAGGGCCACCGCGCGCCCGAGGAACTCCTCGCGCAGGTCGGCGAGGATCCACTCCCCGAGGATCGCCCCCCGCATCCGGGCGAGGCGGGTGAACACGGTCTGGACGGCGACCGCCACGACGAACAGCAGCGCCAGCTGGTTGATGCGGCTGGAGGTGATGGTGGAGTCGCGAACGCCCTCGACCACGTCGCCCAGGACGCGCGGTCCGACGAGGGCCGCGAGCGCGGCCACCCCGTTGAGCAGGGCGACCTTGACGAAGCCCGAACGGTGGGCGTTGATGAGCGCGAGGGCGTGGCGGCGTACGACGGGCGGCGCCGCCACCGGCAGCGTCGTCGCCGAATCGCCGACCAGCTCCTCGACTCCGGCCGGGGCTCTCACGACTCCTCCTCGGAGCGCAGCACGACGCGCCGGTACGCCGGCTCGCCGTGCAGCAGCTCGCGATGCGTCCCGCTGGCCGCGACCCGACCGTCGACGAGCAGGCTGACGTCGTCGACCCGGTCCAGCAGCAACGGCGAGGTCGTCGTGACGACCGTCGTCCGTCCGCGCCGCAGCGCCACGAGCCGCTCCGCGATCCTCGCCTCGGTGTGCGCGTCGACGGCCGAGGTCGGCTCGTCGAGCAGCAGCACGTCGGGGTCGGCGTACAGGGAGCGGGCCAGCGCCACCCGTTGCCGTTGGCCCCCCGAGAGACTCCGGCCGCGCTCGGGCAGCTCGGTGTCCAACCCCTGGGGCAGGGAGTCCACGATGTCATCGGCATCGGCTGCGCCGAGCGCATCAGCCAGCGGCACCGCTCCGGCTCCGGGCACGTCGAGGTTCTCGCGCAACGTCCCGGCGAGCAGCGCGGGGTCCTTGTCCTGGACCAGAACGTGCTCCCGGACACGGGGGGTGGGGACGTCGGTGAGACTCACCCGACCGAGGCTCACCTCTCCCGGCAGGTAGCGGCCCAGCCGGTCGACGAGGGCGCTGGCATCGTGCGGCTCGGCGCTGACGACGGCGCTCATCCGCCCCGGCCGGGCACGAAAGCCCGACGCGGCGTCCACGAGCTCGCCCCCGCGCGCTGCGGACGACGACAGCTCGACGCCGTCCGACGGCTCGGGCAGGGATCGCTCGAGGAGGAGCAGGGCGATGGTCCGTGCCGCCGCCACCCGCGCCGACGTCCAGCGCTGCGCGGTCTCGGTGATGGTGCGGAGCGGCAGCACGAGGAAGGCCGTGTAGCCGTAGAACGCGACGAGCGCGCCGACGGAGAGCTTGCCCTCCAGGGCGAGGTGAGCGCCGAGCCAGGTGACCGCGACGACGAAGATCCCCGGCAGGGCGACCTGCAGGGCGTCGAGCAGCGAGCGAACCTTGGCGCTGCGCACCGCGGCGCGTCGTACCTCGTCCGAGGCGGTGTGGAAGCGCTCGACGAACAGCTCCTCACCCCCGATGCCGCGCAGGACCCGCAGCCCGGCGACGGTGTCGGCGGCGATCGCGGTCGCCTCCCCGAAGCGGGCCCGCTGCGCGCGCTCGCGCCGCTCCAGGGGGCGGATCAGCGGCGTGACGCCGAGGGCCACCACGGGGACGCCCACGACGACCACCGCCCCGAGGGTCGGTTCCTTGACCAGAAGCACGACGGCGACGGTCAGGAACGACACGACGGCCCCCGCGAAGCGGCAGCACACGTCCATGGCCGAGCCGATGCGCTCCACGTCGTTCGCGGTGACCGCGACGACCTCCCCGGTGGCGACCTGGCGGGGCAGGTCCGCCCCGAGGTGGGCGGCGCGGCGGGCGACAAGCTGCTGGATCCGGCTGGCGGCGTAGATCCAGTTCGAGACCGCCATCCGGTGCCGCAGGATGCCGGCGGCCGCCTGGGTCGCGCCGAGCGCCAGCACGAGCAGCGACCACTCGGCCAGCTGGGTCCTGTCGTGGCTCGATGCGGCGTTCACGCCACCGCCGAGGGCGGCCGGCACGGCCGCCTGCGCCAGCATCCACACCGAGCCCCAGAGGACGCCCAGGCCGAGGACGCGACGCTGCTGCCAGGCGAGCCAGCGCAGGAGCGCGGTCGGCGAGGACAGGTCCGGTGTGCCCGGGTCGTCCACGGGGAGACGGTCGAGGGCACGCATGGCGTACCTCAGGCTACGTGCGCGGACCCCGCCGACGGAAACCGATTTGACCGGCGGTTGACCGGCCGGCGCCTTGGTCCGCAAGGCTGTTGGCAGCGCGCGGATACCCTGGCACCGTGAGCCTCACGCCGCGTCCGGTCCTGGTCGTCGACTTCGGCGCGCAGTACGCCCAGCTCATCGCGCGGCGCGTCCGCGAGGCTCACGTGTACAGCGAGATCGTGCCCTCGACGATGCCGCTCGATGCCCTGCTGGCGAAGCGGCCGGTCGCGCTGATCCTCTCCGGGGGGCCCTCGTCGGTCTACGCGGCGGGCGCCCCGCAGGTGGACGCCGCGCTGTTCGACGCCGGCGTCCCGGTGTTCGGGATCTGCTACGGCTTCCAAGCGATGGCCCAGGCCCTCGGCGGAGCGGTCGAGCGCACCGGGCTCTCGGAGTTCGGGCGCACCCCGCTGCACGTCACCGACCCCGGTTCGCGCGTGCTGGCCGGTCTCCCCGAGCTGGTATCGGTGTGGATGTCGCACGGCGACGCCGTGGTGGCGGCCCCGGCTGGGTTCGCGGTGACCGCGTCGTCGGCCGGCGCCGCGGTCGCGGCGTTCGAGGACCTCGGTCGCGGTCTGGCCGGGGTGCAGTTCCACCCGGAGGTCGCCCACACCGAGGGTGGCCAGCGGGTGCTGGAGCACTTCCTGTACGACGTGGCGGGGCTGGAGCCGTCATGGACCACCGCGTCGATCGTCGAGGAGCAGGTGCAGGCGGTCGCCGCCCAGGTGGGCGGGAAGCGCGTCATCTGCGGGCTCTCCGGCGGCGTCGACTCGGCGGTGGCCGCGGCGCTGGTCCAGCGCGCGGTGGGTGACCAGCTCACCTGCGTGTTCGTGGACCACGGGCTGCTGCGCAAGGGCGAGGCGGAGCAGGTGGAGCGCGACTTCGTCGCCGCGACGGGTGTCTCCCTCACGGTGGTCGACGCCTCTGAGACCTTCCTGTCCGCGCTCGCCGGGGTCGCCGACCCCGAGCAGAAGCGCAAGATCATCGGACGGGAGTTCATCCGCGCCTTCGAGGGTGCGGCGCGCGCGGTGGTCGCCGACGCCGGGGCGCACGGCGAGAGCGTGGACTTCCTCGTCCAGGGGACGCTCTACCCCGACGTCGTGGAGTCCGGCGGCGGCAGCGGGACGGCCAACATCAAGAGCCATCACAACGTGGGCGGGCTGCCCGACGACCTGCAGTTCGCCCTGGTCGAGCCGCTCCGCACGCTGTTCAAGGACGAGGTGCGCGCCGTCGGGCGCGAGCTCGGTCTGCCCCCGGAGATCGTCGGGCGCCAGCCGTTCCCGGGGCCGGGCCTGGCCATCCGCATCGTCGGCGAGGTGACCCGGGAGCGGCTCGACATCCTGCGCGAGGCGGACGCGATCACCCGCGAGGAGCTGAGCGCGGCCGGGCTGGACGAGCAGATCTGGCAGTGCCCGGTGGTGCTGCTGGCCGACGTCCGCTCCGTCGGGGTGCAGGGCGACGGGAGGACGTACGGCCATCCGGTCGTGCTGCGGCCGGTCTCCTCGGAGGACGCGATGACCGCCGACTTCTCTCGCGTCCCCTACGACGTGCTCGCCCGGATCTCCACGCGCATCACCAACGAGGTGCGCGCCGTCAACCGCGTCGTCCTCGACGTCACGAGCAAGCCGCCCGGCACCATCGAGTGGGAGTGATCCATCGGCGCTGGTGGGTGGTCCGGCGGTACGGGCGTCGCGGCGTCCGATACGTCTGACCGCTCGCCGGGGGTCAACCTGTCGGCTCCACGCGCCGATGGACGGGCATGGACCAAGGTCTGGCCACCGCCGCGCCCGCCGAGGACCCGGGGGCGAAGCGCCCTGCGGGCCGTCGCGCCCTCGGCTTGCTGGTCCGCTGGCGCTTTGCGGTGCTGACCGCCTGGACGCTCGCCTGCGGCTACCTCGTCTTCCGCCCGCAGACGCTGTCGACCGACTGGTGGGTCTTCGAGTACGGCTCCCGCATGCTCTCCGGACTCAAGACCTCGCACTACACCCCGATCGAGGGCGGTCCGCTGCACCTCTACACGTGGTTCCCGCGCCTGCAGATCGGGCCGCCGCCGCTGCTCGCCGCCGTGCCGACCCAGCTCCTGCCCCCGCAGCAGGGCAAGATCGTCGCCGCGGTCGTCATGTGCGGTCTCGGGGTGTGGGCCCTGTGGCTGATCGAGCGGATCGCCGGCTTGGTCGGGGTGGCGGCGGACCGGGTCAGCCGGATGACGCTGTGGGGCGGGCTGCTCGTGCTCCCCGCCTGGGCGGTGCTCGCGACCTACTGGATGCACCTCGACGACGCCATCGCACTGACCTTCACCCTGTGGGCCACCGGCTTCGTGCTGCGCGGCCGGTGGTGGGCGGCGGCGCTGCTGCTCGGGATCGCCGCGGCGGGCAAGCCGTGGGCGGTGGCCTTCTGGTTCCTGCTCCTGCTCCTACCCAGGGCGCGACGCTCCCACGCGGCGCTGCTCGCGATGGCGAGCGCCGCGGTGTGGTGGGTGCCGTTCGTCGTCGCCGATCCGACGACGTTTCGCGCCACCGGGAACGTCGTGTACATCACCACCGCCGACTCCACCGCGCGGCTGTTGGGGTTCGCGCGCACCGACGGCGGCCTGCGCGCCTTCCAGCTGCTCACGATGATCTTCGTCGGGTGGCTGGTGGTCCGCTACGGCCGTTGGCCGGCGATCGTGCTGGCGGTCGTCGCGACCCGCATGCTGACCGACCCGCAGACCTGGTCGTACTACACGGTCGGTCTCGTCCTCGGGGCCTTCCTGGTCGACGTCGTGGCGACCCGCTGGCGCTGGCCGTGGCTCACCACGCTGACGGCAGCGTTCCTCCTCGTGCAGAGCGTGGCGGACGTCAAGGCCCTCTCGCCCGTGACGGCGCTGACGCAAGGCCTGTGCTTGCTTCGTCTCGCCCTGCTGCTCCCGATCATCGTGCTGTTCGCGTGGCCGAGCCGCTCGCAGCCGTTCGGGCAGCCGCTCCCGGCTGCGGCGGCCGAGCCAGAGGGTGCAGACCCGGACGTGCCCGACGGGGCTACGTCGGGGGAGCCGGCAGTGGTCGAGTCCGCTGCTGGGACCGAGCTGACCGACTCCCTGGCCTGAGCCGGCCCGACACCAGAGACGACGAACGCCAGGCGCCCAGACCGGGCCGCCGGGCGGCCCGGCAGACTGTGGTCCGTGACGTCCTCGCCGCGCCGGGTGCTGGTCACGGGCGGCTCAGGGGGGATCGGGGCGGCGGTGTGCCGTGCCTTCGCCGACCGCGGTGACGTGGTGGCCGTGCACTGCGGTGCCGGCCGAGCCGCCGCCGAGGACGTGCTCGCCTCGCTCCCTGGCCAGGGCCACGTCGTCGTCCAGGCGGACCTGCGCGACCCCGCGGCCGTACGCCGCATGGTGGACGCGGCGGCCTTGGCCATGGGTGGGCTCGACGTCCTCGTCAACAACGCCGGCGTGTTCGTGCCGCACCACATCGACGAGGTCGACTACGAGCAGTGGCAGGCCTCGTGGCGCGACGTCGTAGGGGTCAACCTCGTCGGCGCGGCCAACGTCACCTGGTGCGCTGTTCGTCACCTGCCTCGGGACGGCACCGGTCGCATCGTCAACGTCTCGTCGCGGGGCGCCTTCCGTGGGGAGCCGCGCAGCCCGGCCTACGGCGCCAGCAAGGCCGGTCTGGTCGCGCTGGGCCAGTCCCTCGCGAGAGCCCTGGGCCCGATGGGGATTGCGGTGACCACCGTCGCGCCCAGCTTCGTGGCGACCGCCATGGCCGCCGACGCGCTCGCCGGGGACGGCGCCCTCCGGCGCGCCGCCGAGAGCCCCTTGGACCGGATCGGCACCGCTGAGGAGGTGGCAGCCGCCGTCGTCTACCTCGCCTCAGGCGCGGCCCAGTGGGCCAGCGGAGCGGTGCTCGACCTCAACGGGGCGTCGTACCTGCGGATGTGAACCCGCGCGCACGCGCGTCGAGCCTCACGGCGTCGACACGACCAGGAAGCTCTCGGCGAGGTGCCCCTCCGGTAAACCGGCGGCGGTGGCGTTCGCCACGCCCCACTGCCGGAGTCGGGCCTCCAGACCCTCGCCCATATGAGCGGTCTGCGAGACATGGCAACGCAGGGCCTCGAGCTTGGCCGCGAAGGTCTCGGTGATGTCGACGTAATGGTCCGGGCTCGGGCCACCCATCACCCAGACCTCGGGCACGCGCCAGGCCTCGAGCCCCTCCTCGGACAGGTGGGGGTGCGCGAAGGGGTTCCGCGCGTCGGGGTACACGGCGAAGATGGCCGCTTCCCCGGCCGCCAGGTGGTCCGGGTGGGAGGCGCCGATGCGCTGCCAGTTGCGCTCCGGGGACTGCTGCAGGACCCGCTGCGGGCGGACCTCTCGGATGACCCGCGACAGGTCGCTGCGCAGCTGCTGCGTCACCGTGAGCCGGCCATCGGGATAGCCGAGGAAGCGGACGTCGTGCACGCCGACCGCGGCGGCCGCCGCCGTCTGCTCGGCCCGGCGGATTCCTGGGATGTGCGCACGGGGCACGTCGGGGTCGAAGCCGCCGGCGTCCCCGTCGGTGATCACGCAGTACGTCACCTCGATGCCGATCCTGGTCCAGGACGCGATGGTCCCGGCGGCACCGAAGTCGACGTCGTCGGGGTGGGCAGTGACCACGAGGGCCCGTTCGATCGAGGCGTCGTCGAGCACCGGCATCCTTCCAGGCAGGGCGCGGTCAGGTTCTGGCCGCGGTCGTCGAACCGGGGGCAGCGCCAGCGGACGGGTGACATGGTAGGCAGGTGCTGCAGGCCCGGGCGGCCGGTGCCGATCATCACCCCATGCGCACCGTGGCTCCTCGCGCGTCGCGACGGTGCTCGCTCACGCTGCTGTTCGGCGTGCTCACCGTGCTGGGCGTGCTGCTGCAGCCGCTTGGGGTCCCGGGCGCCCTGGCCTCGCCGAAGCCTCCGGTCCCGGCTCCAATCACGCTCCCGGCCGCGATCGAGCCGCTGCCGACCTACCAGCCGCCGGTCGCGTGCGACCCCGTGGCCAAGGCCGGCCCCAAGCGGCTCGAGGCCCTGCTCGCGGCGACGTACGGATCGACCGCGTTCGGGATCACCCGCCCCTGCTCGGGGACCCCCACCTCCGAGCACCAGGAGGGCCGTGCGCTGGACTGGATGCTCGCCGCGCCGACGACCAAGGCGGACATCAACGCCTTCCTCAGCTGGCTGCTCGCCAAGGACGCCCAGGGGCACGCCGTCGCGATGGCCCGCCGGATGGGGATCATGTACGTCATCTGGCAGAACCGGATGTTCCGCGTCTACCAGCCGTCGGCGGGCTGGCAGCCCTATCTCGACTGCGCCAAGCATCCGCAAGCGGCCTACGACACCACCTGCCACCGCGACCACGCGCACTTCTCCTTCACCTGGGACGGAGCCCGGGCGCGCACGTCGTACTGGTCGGGCCGCGCGGTCACCGTGCCGGACTGCCCCGAGGCGACCGGGCAGCCCGTTGCGACCACGGTCTCGGCCAAGGGCCTGCAGTTCCTGCCGCTGCCCGCGACGACGCTGTTGGACACGCGCACCGGCAAGGACGCCTGCCGGCTCTCCCAGGACGAGTACGTCGGCGAGGGCCGGCGCCTCGACGTCACCGTGGCCGGCGTCGGCGGGGTGCCCGCCGGCGCGAAGGCGGTGCTGCTGCGGGTGTACGCGACCAGCCCCAACGCGTCTGGCGACCTGCGCGTGCAGCCCGCCGGTGCGCCCTCCTGGGCCAGCGACGCGCTCACGCTGACCGCCGGTGTCACGGGGACCAACGTGATCACCGTCCCGGTCGGGGCCGGGGGCGCCGTGTCGCTCACCCTCAGCACGGGCCAGGCCGCGATCGCGGTCGAGGTGCTCGGGGCGTTCGTCCCGGCCGACGCGACGCTGCTGCACCCCGTGGTGCCGAGCACCGTCCTGGAGGCCACGGTGCAGCCCTCGTCCGTGACGCCGCTCTCCCGCGCCCAGCTCGGCGTCCCCGCCGACGCGAGCGCCGTCGCCCTCTCGGTCGCGGTGTCCGGCGGCAGCGTCGCGGGCGGGGTCCGCGTGTACGGCGCCCACGACCCGCTCCCCGCCGCCGCCATGGCGGCCCCCACGGCGACGACCGGGCGCACCGCGACGGCGGCCGACGTGGTCGCGCTCGGCCCTGGGCTCCCCGACGACCCGGCGGTCCTCGTCCGCAGCGCCTCCGGCACCAGGGCCGTCCAGGTCGTCCTCACCGGGTGGTACGCCCCCGCGTCGGTCGCCGGCGGGGCGCTGTTCACGGCGGTGAAGCCGGCCACGCTGGTCAACTCCGCGAGCGGTGTCGGGCTCAAGGCGGCTCTCGCGGCGGGACGTTCGGCGACCCTGCGGCTGATCGGGCACGGCGTGCCGTCCGCGGCCGTCGCGGTCGTGGCCCAGGCCCGGCTGGCCTCCAGCGCCCGTACCCAAGCAGTGGTCTGGCCGGCCGGCACCGAGCCGGACGCGTGGGTGCTCGCCGCGGAGGCCAAGCGGGTGACCACGACCCAGCTCACGACCGCCCTCAGCTCCGCGGGCGCGGCGAGGATGGCAGCGGATGCGGGGGCGACCGCGGTCCGGCTGGTCGCGGTCGGTGCCTGGGTCCCGGCCGCGGGTTAGCGTGGTGGCAACGGGGGAGGTCGGCTCGACGAAGGGGATCATGAGCACGACGCGGTCGGTCCGGGGTGCCGCGTTGGCGGTCGCCCTCGTTGCCGTCGTGGCGGGTACGCCGCGGGCGGCGGCCAACCCCACGCCGCCCTCGCCCCCCGCGCCGCCCCCTCCGGTCACGGCGGTGACGACGTCGGGCGACGCCTCGGGCAGCGTCCGTCTGTCCGTGGTCACCCGGGCCGGTGCCGACCCGTTCCAGGTGCGCCGTGAGTCGCTCGGCGTGGCCGGGGCGCTTGGGGTCTCGTCGCGGACCGACGGGCAGCCCTACGACCGCTACTTCACCCTGGTGGTGCCCCGTGCCGACGTCGCGGCGACGACAGCGGGGCTGCGCCTCGACCCGGCAGTCGCCTCCGTCGAGCCGGTGCACCCGATGTCGCTGCTCGACGCGCCCTCGGACGCCCTCTTCAGCCAGCAGGAGCCCTATCTGAGCGCCATCGACGTCCCTAGGGCGTGGACCGTGACGCACGGATCGGCCGCCGTACGGGTCGCCGTCATCGACAGCGGCGTCAACACCTCCCACCCCGATCTCGCGGGCAAAGTGGTCGCGCGGTACAACGCGGTGACCGGCGGCACCAACGTCACCGACAAGGTCGGCCACGGCACGATGGTCGCCTCGATCATCGCCGCCGACACCGACAACGGGGCGGGCATCGCCGGGGTCGGGTGGCGCACCGAGCTGATGGCGGTGCGCGTGGCCGACAGCGCGGGTGCCATCGACGACGCCGACGTCGCGGTCGGGGTCAGCTGGGCGGTCCGGCACGGCGCCAAGGTCATCAATCTGAGCCTCGGCGGGCCGGCGGTGGGGACCGCACTGCGGACCGCGATCGCGGACGCGGTCGCCTCCGGCGTCGTCGTCGTAGCAGCGGCGGGCAACGACGGCACCACCAAGCGGTTCTACCCCGCCGCCCTGCCGGGCGTGATCGCGGTCGGCGCGACCACCCACGACGGCAAGGCGCGGGCGTCGTTCTCCGAGCACGGGAGCTGGGTCGACGTGGCGGCGCCGGGCGTCGGCATCCTCGGGGCCGCCCGAACCGGATCGGGGTACGACTCCGGTGACGGCACCTCCTTCGCCGCCCCTCTCGTCTCCGGCGTCGCGGCGCTGATCCGAGCATCCCGGCCGACGCTGAGCGTCGCCGGCGTGGGCAACGCGCTGCGGACGACCGCCTCGAAGGACGCGCACGGCTTCGCCCACGGCGACGTCGACGCCTATCGCGCCCTCGGCTACCACCTGGTGCTGCCGGGCCCGACCGTCACCTCGCCGACCCCCGGTGCGACCGTCGGCGGGGACGCCAACGTCCAGGTGGACGTCCCTTCTGGCGACCACGTCCGCGCCTGGCTGGTGGGGCGCCCGGGGACGAAGGCCGCGGCAGTCTCTGCCGCTTCCGCCGCTCTCACCCTGCCCGCCTGGGGGTCCGCCGGGTCGCGCACGCTGCGGGTCGTCGCGTGCCGGCAGACCCTGTGCTCCAGCACGGGCACCGACGTCCCGGTCACCGTCGACTACCCGGCGCCGGTGCTGACCGCGCCGTCCGACGGTGACCACGAGACCGCCACCTGGACGGTCTCCGCCACCTCGTCCGCGCCGGCCGTCCGGTTCCTGGCCGACGCCTCGACGGTGCTCGCGACGGACACCACCGCGCCGTTCAGCGCGTCGATCCCGGTGGGCAGGCTGCCCTCGGGCAGCCACGTGATCACCGCGGTGGCGTGCGACGCGGCTGGGACCACCTGCGACTCCTCGCCCGCCAGCTCCTCGGCGACGGTGAGCGTCGCGCACCTGACGCCGACCGTCACGTCGCTGACCCCTCGGGTGATCTCACCCAACGCCGACGGGACGCGCGACCGCACAACGCTCACCTACTCCCTGGACGAGGCCTCCGACGTCACTGTCAGCGTCGTTGGCCCGCGTGCGACGACGATCCACACGTGGTCGCTCGGGCAGCTCGGACCGGGCCGGCACCGGTGGATCTGGGACGGCACCGACGGGACCGGGACCGTCGTCGCCTCCGCCAGCTACGTGATCCGGCTCGACACCAGCAGCGTGAGCGGGGAGGCTCGGACGGGGACGGCGTCGGCGTCGGTCCGCGTCGACCTGGTGCGTCCGTCGCTGACCTCGGTCGCGACGACGTACGCCACCGTCTACCCGCACCACGACGGGTTCCGCGACTCCACCGTCTTGTCAGCGCGGCTGTCGGAGTCGGCGTCCGTGCTCATGGAGGTGCGCAACGCCGCGGGGGCTCGCGTCTGGTCAGCGACGGTGTCGCGGACCGGGCCTGGTGCGGTGCGGGCGACGTGGAGCGGCCGGTCCTCGGGCGGTCACGCCCTGCCCGCCGGCGCCTATCGCTTCACTCTGCGCGCGACCGACCTCGCGGGCAACACCACCACGACCCCAGCGCACGAGGTGACCGTGTCGCTGCGGGCGGCGGCGGTCCGCCACTGGAGCGAGACGATCAGCGCGCAGAGCGCCGGGGGCGGGGGCTATCAGTCCTCGGACGACGCGAGCTACGCCGAGGTGTACCCGCCCTTCGGCAGCGGTGCCCTGCGGCTGCACGCCTCGCCCTCCGGCGCGGTGCGCACGGTGAACCGGCTCGGGCTGCCGGCGGCGGCGGAGTACCGCTCGCTGCGGTTGTCCGCGTACGGCCGCGGGGTGGGCGGCGGGACCGCGGAGCTCGCCTTCCTCGACGACGCGGGGGATGAGGTCGGGGTCACCCACCTCCCCGCGTCCACGGGCAACCATTCGGGGACCGCGGTGCGGGCCACGCCCGCCGTGCTGGACGGGCACCGGGCCCGGTGGGAGCTGCTCGTCGAGGACGGCGACACCTACGACGTGCGCGACTTCACGATCACGCTCACCTACGTCGTGCTCGTCTGAGGGGGTCGGGCCGCGCACCTAGACTGGCTCGACGATGAGCACCCTCTTCGACGAGCAGCCGACGGGGCTCCCGAAACCTCCCCCACGCGCCGGCCGTCGCAGCGACCCGCAGGCGCTGCTGGAGGGGCTGAACCCCCAGCAGCGGGCGGCGGTGGTCCACGAGGGCTCCCCGCTGCTGATCATCGCGGGAGCGGGCTCGGGCAAGACGCGCGTGCTGACCCACCGGGTGGCGTACCTGCTGGCTGCCCGCCACGTCCAGCCGGGCCAGGTCCTCGCCATCACCTTCACCAACAAGGCCGCGGCCGAGATGAAGGAGCGTGTCGCCGACCTCGTCGGCGGGCGCGCGAAGGTGATGTGGGTCTCGACGTTCCACTCCGCGTGCGTGCGGATCCTTCGCGCGGAGGCCAGGCGGCTCGGGCACACCTCGTCCTTCAGCATCTACGACGCGGCGGACTCCCAGCGGCTCATGACACAGGTCGTGCGCGAGCTGGACCTCGACCCCAAGCGGTTCAACCCGCGCGCGTTCAGCGCGCAGGTGAGCACCCTCAAGAACGAGCTGGTCGACGAGGAGACCTTCGCCGCGCGGGCGGCCAACCACCTGGAACGCACCCTCGCGGAGGCGTACACGCGCTACCAGCGGCGGCTGCGCGAGGCGAACGCCTTCGACTTCGACGACCTCATCGGCGAGACCGTGCACCTCCTGCGCGCCTACCCGGACGTGGCCGAGCACTACCGGCGGCGCTTCCGTCACGTCCTCGTCGACGAGTACCAGGACACCAACCACGCGCAGTACGCCCTCGTGCGCGAGCTGGTGCAGCCGGTGGGCGACCTGCCCGCGCCCGAGCTGTGCGTCGTGGGCGACGCCGACCAGTCGATCTATGCCTTCCGGGGCGCCACGATCCGCAACATCATCGACTTCGAGGAGGACTACCCGGACGCCGAGACGATCCTCCTCGAGCAGAACTACCGCTCGACGCAGGTCATCCTCAACGCCGCCAACGCCGTCATCTCACGCAACCCCAACCGCAAGGAGAAGCGGCTGTGGACCGAGGCCGGCCAGGGTTCGCCGATCACGGGGTATGTCGCGGACAACGAGCACGACGAGGCGGCGTACGTCGCCCGCACCATCGACTCCCTCCACGACGCGGGCACCGCCCGGCCCTGCGACGTGGCGGTCTTCTACCGGACCAACGCGCAGTCCCGGGTGTTCGAGGAGGTGTTCATCCGGGTGGGTCTGCCCTACCGCGTCGTCGGCGGCGTGCGCTTCTACGAGCGGCGGGAGGTGCGAGACGCGCTGGCCTACCTGCGGCTGCTGGCGAACCCCGACGACTCGGTATCGATGCGCCGGATCCTCAACACCCCGCGTCGCGGCATCGGCGACCGGGCCGAGGCGATGCTGGAGGCGCTGGCCGAACGGGAGCGGATCCCCTTCCCCCAGGCGGTGGCGCGCGCCGCGCAGGCGTACGGCCTGAACCCCCGGTCCCTGGCCGCGATCGAGGGTTTCAACCGGATGCTGGCCGACCTGCGGACGCTGGTCGAGGCGGGGCTCGGTCCGGCGACGGTGCTGGAGGCCGTGTACGAGCAGACCGGGCTGGTCACCGCCCTGCAGGACAGCGACGACCCGCAGGACGAGACCCGCGTGGAGAACCTCCGCGAGCTCGAGGCCGTCGCGAGGGAGTTCGAGGAGAGCGACCCCGAGGGCAGCCTCGCCGACTTCCTGGAGCGCGTCTCCCTCGTCGCGGACAGCGACGAGATCCCCGACGCCGACGAGCACGGCGGCGTGGTCACCCTGATGACGCTGCACACCGCCAAGGGCCTGGAGTTCCCGGTGGTCTTCCTCACCGGCCTCGAGGACGGCGTGTTCCCGCACCTGCGCTCCCTCGGCGACGAGCGGGAGCTCGAGGAGGAGCGGCGCCTGGCCTACGTCGGCATCACGCGGGCGCGCCAGCACCTCTACCTCAGCCGCGCCCTCGTGCGCTCGGCGTGGGGGCAGCCGTCCTGGAATCCCGCGTCGCGCTTCCTCGAGGAGATCCCGCACGACCTGGTCAGCTGGGAGCGCGAGGAGCCGGCGGCCGGGGCGCGAGGAACGTCCGCGCCTTCGCTCGCGCAGGTCGCCGCGCGGCCCACCTCGCGCTCGCCGGGCAACCGGGAGGTCGTGGCGCTCGATCCCGGGGACCGGGTGAGCCACGACACCTTCGGCCTGGGCACCGTCGTCGGGGTCGACGGCGTCGGCGAGCGGGCGGTGGCCACCGTGGACTTCGGCTCCTACGGCCAGAAGCGCCTGCTGCTTCGCTACGCCCCCGTCGAGAAGCTCTGACCGGGGGATCCGCGGACGCTAGGGTCGCTCGAGTGCGCCCGCTGGTGCTCCTCTGCGCCTCACCGCGCTCACGCGAGGACCTCTTCGACCCCATGGCGTGGGCGGTGTTGACCGAGGAGTTCGAGGTCGTCGAGTACACCCTGCCGGCCGACGCGTCCTTCGACGAGGTGCTCCCGCGAGCCTTCGCCGTCGTCGGGCAACCGCGGCTGACGGCCCAGCGCCTGCAGCGGGCGGAGAGCCTGCGGGTCATCGCCAACGTCGAGGGCAACTTCTTGCCGAACGTCGACTACGACGCCGCCTTGTCCCGCGGCATCCACGTGCTGTCCTGCGGGCCGGCGTACGCGCAACCGGTCGCCGAGTACGCGCTCGCCCTCGCCCTCGACCTCGGTCGCGGGATCACCCGCGCGGACCGGGACTTCCGGGCCGGCGTCGAGCGGTACACCGTCGACGGCAACGCCGACTCGATCCTGCTCCGCCACGCCGACGTCGGACTGCTGGGGTTCGGCGGCATCGCTCGCGCGCTGCTCCCGCTGCTGCGGCCCTTCGCACCCCGGCTCCGGGCGTACGACCCCTGGCTGCCCGACGGGCTGCTCCGCGAGGCCGAGGTCGAGCCGGTCCCCCTGGAGGAGCTCCTGCGGCGCAGCACGTACGTGTTCGTCCTCGCGACCGTGACCGAGCAGAGCACCCACCTGCTCGACGCCGCGCGGCTCGACCTGCTGCCGCCGCGAGCCCGGCTGGTGGTCGTCAGCCGGGCGGCGATCGTCGACTTCACGGCGCTGTACGAGCGGGTGCGCGCCGGACGGCTCCTCGCGGCGGTCGACGTGTGGCCGCAGGAGCCGGTGGCGCTGGACGACGAGGCTCGTTCCCTCGACGGGATGGTGCTGTCGGCGCACCGCGCGGGCGGCATCGCCTCCGCGTTCCGTTTGATCGGCGACATGGTGCTGGACGACCTGCGCCTGGTGGCGTCGGGGCTGCCGCCGGTTCGCCTGCAGCGCGCGGAGCGGGAGCTGGTCCGCCGCTACCGCAACCGGCCGGTCGAGGCCTAGCTCCTCGGGACGAGGCTCAGGACGACGGTGCCGCGCGGGGCCTGGCCCGGGGCGGCAGCTGTGGCGCGCGGGCCGGCGCGCGCGGCGTCTCCGCCGGCGGGGCCGCGGGACGGGGGGACAGCTCAGCCAGCGTGCTCACGAGCTCGCGCACGACACGCCCGTCGACGAGCAGGGAGGAGTGGCCGACGCCGCGGACCAGGACGTTCTTGGCCTCGAGGTCCGGGTGCTCCAGCCGCGCCGACGCGCGGGGAACGACGATCGGGTCGTGGTCGGACCAGAAGCAGACGAACCGCGTGCGAATCCCGGGAGCGGGCTGCGCCAGCTCCTTGATGATGTCGCTGCCCGGCCGCAGGCTGCGCAGCAGCGGGTGCGGGACGAGGCGCGCGGGAAGGGTGCCGCCGTGCGGTGAGCCCAGGGTCACCACCGTGTGCACCCGCTTGTCGCCGCCGAGCCGCTGGACGTAGTAGCGGGCCACGATCCCGCCCAGCGAGTGCCCGATCAGGTGCACCTGCTCAGCGCCCCGTTCCTCGCACACCTGCTCGACATAGGTCCCCAGCTCCTCGGCGACGGCCCGCAGGTCGGTCGCCAGGACGCCGTACTCGAAGTTGTGGACGTGGCGGAAGCCACGGCGCCGCAAGGCCCGGCGGAGCAGGGTGAAGATCGAGCGGTTGTCCACGATGCCGTGCACCAGCACGATCGGGGTGCCCGCCGCCTCGACGTCGGACACGTACAGGCTGCGCTGGACCAGGGACAACCCCGAGACCGACAGCGGGGGAGCCTCCATGCTCGCGCGCTCGCGACGTGTGTTGAGCGGGTAGAGCAGCACGTGGGCACCGAGCCAGGCCGCCTCGACGACCGTGCTGCGCACAGCGGTCGCGACGTCCGCGGACATGACGGCCCGGGGTACGGCCACCGGGAGCGTGACGGCGCCCGTCACCGCGTCCAGGACCCTGCCGCGTACCCGCATGTTCACCCGGCCTTCCCACGTCGTACGTCACAACGGTGCCACATCGATGTGTCGTCATGATGGAGGTGCCCCTGGAGACCCGTCAGCATCATCGGGCGCGAAACCGTTGCCCGCACGGCATGATCGGCTCATGGAGCTCAGCGACGCCCTCGACTTCCTGCGCCCGCGCCACCACGGGGTCCTCGTGACCCTCAAGCGCGACGGCCGGCCCCAGCTGTCCAACATCGCCTTCGCCGTCGGCGACGACGACCTCGTGCGGGTATCGGTGACCGACTCCCGCGCCAAGACCGCGAACGCTCGCCGCGACCCACGGGTGTCCCTGCACGCGGCGTCCCAGGACTTCTGGTCCTACGTCGTGCTCGAAGGCGAGGCCGAGCTGGCTCCGGTCGCGGTCGAGCCGCACGACGCGACGGTCGACGAGCTCATCGAGCTGTATCGGGCGGTGTCGGGGGAGCACCCCGACTGGGAGGACTACCGCCGCGCCATGGTGGCCGACCGCCGGCTGGTGCTGCGGATCCGCCCCGTCCGGGCATACGGACAGCTGCCTGGCGCCTGATCCGGGGCGCGCGCCGCGGGGTTAGTCTGCTGACGTGGAGCCGATCCGCGTAGTGATCGCGAAGCCGGGCCTCGACGGCCACGACCGGGGTGCCAAGGTGGTGGCCCGCGCCCTGCGCGACTCCGGCGTCGAGGTGGTCTACACCGGGCTGCACCAGACACCCGAGCAGATCGTCGCGACCGCGATCGAGGAGGACGCCGACGCGGTCGGGCTGAGCATCCTCTCGGGCGCGCACCTCACGTTGTTCGCCCGCGTCCTCGAGCTGCTGCGCGAGCACGATGCGACGGACATCGTCGTCTTCGGCGGCGGCATCATCCCGGAGGAGGACATCCCCGAGCTCCAGGCCATGGGAGTCGCGGCCGTGTTCACCCCGGGCACGTCGACGCAGACGATCGTCGACTGGGTCCGCGACCACGTGGCCGCGCCTACCGGCTGACCCGGCGCCGCGTTCACCAATACCTGCACCGCTACCTGCACTGGGGACGGCAGGGGGCGCGGATCCGCTGGGCCAGCAGGGGCCTAGGCTGCCTCGCATCCACGTGACGAGGCGGAGGCCGCGGATGGACCTGTTCGAGTTCCAGGCCAAGGAGCTGTTCGCGGCCCATGGCGTCCCGGTGCTCCCCGGGGTGGTCGTCTCGACCCCGGAGGCCGCGCGCGAGGCGGCCGAGGCCCTCGGCACCGCTGTCGTCGTCAAGGCGCAGGTCAAGACCGGCGGACGCGGCAAGGCCGGTGGCGTCAAGTTCGCGGCCACTCCCGAGGAGGCCGAGCAGCGGGCGCGCGACATCCTGGGCATGGACATCAAGGGCCACACCGTGCGCCGAGTCCTGGTCACCGAGGCGAGCGACATCGCCGAGGAGTACTACGTCTCGTTCCTCCTCGATCGGGCCAACCGCAGCTACCTGTCGATGGCCTCCCGCGAGGGCGGGATGGAGATCGAGCAGCTGGCGGTCGAACGGCCCGATGCCCTCGCCATGGTCCCCATCGACGCGCGCTCCGGCGTCGACCACGCCAAGGCCCGCGCCATCGCCGCCGAGGGTCGTTTCGCCGACGACGTCCTCGACCAGGTCGTGGGGATCCTCGAGCAGCTGTGGACGGTCTTCAAGGACGAGGACGCGACGCTGGTCGAGGTCAACCCGCTGGTGCGTACGCCCGACGGGCGGGTGCTGGCCCTGGACGGCAAGGTCACCCTCGACGACAACGCCGGCTTCCGCCACGCCGACCACGACCGCTTCGCCGACGTCGAGGGCACCGACCCCCTCGAGCTGCGCGCCAAGGAGCGGCACCTCAACTACGTCAAACTCTCCGGCGAGGTCGGGATCATCGGCAACGGCGCGGGCCTGGTCATGAGCACCCTCGACGTCGTCGCCTACGCGGGCGCCGACGTCGGGGGGATCACCCCGGCGAACTTCCTCGACATCGGCGGGGGCGCCTCGGCGGAGGTGATGGCGGCCGGCCTCGACATCGTCCTCAACGACCCCGATGTGCGCGCCGTCCTCGTCAACGTCTTCGGCGGGATCACCGCCTGCGACGCGGTGGCCAACGGCATCGTGTCCGCCGTCGAGCTGCTGGCGGCCCAGGGCGAGAGCATCGACAAGCCCCTCGTCGTACGGCTCGACGGCAACAACGCGGAGAAGGGCCGGCAGATCCTCACCGAGGCCGCCCTGCCCAGAGTGGAGCTCGTCGACACGATGGACGGAGCCGCCCGCCGGGTGGCCGAGCTGGCCGCCTCGGCCGCCTGAGTCGGGACCTGGGGTCGGGAAAGGACACTCGATGGCGATCTTCCTGGACGAGGGCTCGCGGATCCTCGTCAACGGCATGACCGGCTCCGAGGGGACCAAGCACACCAGGCGCATGGTCGCCTCGGGCGCCAACGTCGTCGCCGGCGTCACCCCGGGCAAGGGCGGCCTCGACGTCGACGGGATCCCAGTGTTCGGCTCGGTCAAGGAAGCCGTCGAGGAGACCGGGGCCAACGTCTCCGTGGTCTTCGTGCCGCCGCGGTTCACCGCCGGCTCGGTCCACGAGGTCATCGACGCCGGCGTCCCGTTGTGCGTCGTCATCACCGAGGGCGTGCCGGTCCACGACACCGCGGAGTTCTTCGCCCGGTCGCAGGGCAGCGCCACGCGCATCGTCGGTCCCAACTGCCCGGGCCTGATCAGCCCCGGGAAGTCCAACGCGGGGATCATCCCCGCCGACATCACCGGTCCCGGGCCGATCGGCCTGGTCAGCAAGTCCGGGACGCTGACCTACCAGATGATGTACGAGCTTCGCGACCTCGGGTTCTCCACCGCCCTCGGGATCGGCGGTGACCCGGTCATCGGAACCACTCACATCGACGCGCTGGCGGCCTTCCAGGAGGACCCGGAGACCGAGGTCGTGGTGATGATCGGCGAGATCGGCGGGGACGCCGAGGAGCGTGCCGCCGCCTACATCGCCGCGCACGTGACCAAGCCTGTCGTCGGCTACGTGGCGGGGTTCATGGCGCCCGAGGGCAAGACCATGGGGCACGCGGGCGCCATCGTGTCGGGCTCCTCGGGGACCGCCCAGGCCAAGAAGGAGGCGCTGGAGGCGGTGGGCGTACGCGTCGGCAAGACCCCCAGCGAGACCGCCCGCCTGGTCCGCGAGGTCCTCACCGGCTGACCGACCTCCTCCCGCGCCCCACCTCTCTTCCCGCGATTGCGCGGAATCCGGGGGTCCGGACCGGTGCCGGGGGCGCGATTCCGCGCAATCGGCGGGAAGCGGGTACGTGCTCGGCGGGCTCGCCCAGCGTGTCGGTCGGCACCCGGCGGCGCGTCGCCGCCCACGATGGGGCGGTGGCCCTGACCGACCGGCGAGCGACTGCCGCGCGGGCCCGGCGGCCCGCGGTGTCGGCCTCCGGCCCGGGCACGCGCATCGGACCCCCGGACACGGTGCAGACGCCGTTCGCGGCCGGGGCGGGCGCCGCCTTGTGGTCGGCCGCGCTGGGGCTCGCGGTGACGACCGCGGCCGTGCTGGCGACGTGGGCGGTCGGCGGGGTGGCCGGACCGCGCTCGGCGCTCGTGATCGGCGCGCAGGCCTGGCTGCTCGGCCACGGCACCGACCTGCGGATGGCGCACGGCAGCCTCACCCTGGTCCCGCTGGGGCTGACGCTGCTCTTCGGCGGGCTGCTGGCGCGAAGCGGGGTGTGGGCCGGCCGGGCGGCCATGGTGCGCACGCTGCGCGAGGCGGCGGCGACCACCGCGTGGCTGGCCGGGGTCTACGCCGCGGTCGCCGTCGGGGTGTCGCTCGGCGCGACCTCCCCGGTGGTCACGCCCGCCCCGGCCTCGGCGCTCGTCGGCGCGGCGGTGCTGGCCGTGGTCTCCGGCGGCTGGGGGGTCCTCTACGGCAGCGGGCTGCTGGGCACGGCCCTCGCGGGCCTGCCGACGGAGGTCCGTCTCGCCGGGCGAGCCGCTCTGACCGGCGTCGCGACGTTGCTCGCGGGGGGTGCCCTGACCCTGCTGGCCGCCCTGCTGTGGCATGCGCAGGACGCGGCGCACGTCTACTCCGCCCTGGGAGCCGACCTCGTCGGGTCGGTCGAGCTGGTCGTGCTGAGCGCCGTCTACGTCCCCGTCGGCGCGGTCTGGGCGATGACCTACTGCCTCGGGCCCGGCTTCGCGGTCGGGGCCGGCACCCTGGTCGCGCCCTCCGGCACCACGCTGGGCGACCTGCCGAGCTTCCCACTGCTCGCGGCGCTGCCCGGGGAGGGGCCGGCCCGGGGCGTGGGGTTTGCCGCCCTCGCCGTCCCGCTCGCCGCCGGCGTGGTGATCGGTCTCGTCGTGGCCCGCCGATCGCCGTGGCCGGCCGGGCGTACCGCCTGGGTCGCTGCTGTCGGCGGCGCGCTCACCGGTGGGCTGGCCGGCGTGCTGGCGCTCCTGGCCCGCGGTGGGCTGACGTCGGGCCGGATGGCCAGCCTCGGCCCCCAGCCGCTCGTGGTCGCCGCCTGGAGCGCCCTCGAGCTCGGCGTCCTGGGCGCGCTGGTCGCCGGCGAGTACCGCCACCGGGTGCTCGTGCGCGCCGAGCGTCGGAGCAGTCCCAGGGTCATCGACCTCACCGAGTCGGCGGTCCGTGTCCTCGATCCCGGCGAGGTGGCGCGTGCGGCCGACGTGACGGACGCGGAGCCGGCCCCGGCGCAAGGCGTGGGAGATCCGGCGGAGGGCGAGGACATCGGCGACCGGTAGGCTCCCCGGCCGTGCCCGCCCGGATGGTGGTCCTGGTCTCCGGGACCGGCTCCAACCTCCAAGCGCTGCTCGACGCCGCCGCCGATCCCGGCTTCGGTGCCACTGTCGTCGCGGTGGGAGCCGACCGGGCGGGGATCGCCGCGCTGGAGCGCGCCGAAGGCGCGGGACTGCCCACCTTCGTGCTCCCGGTGGCGGAGTTCGAGTCCCGCGCCGCCTGGGACGCGGCGCTGGCCGAGGCGGTGGCCGGGCACCTCCCGGACCTGGTGGTCCTCGCGGGCTTCATGAAGCTCGTCGGCGGGGCCTTCCTCGCCCGCTTCGGCGGTCGCACGGTCAACACCCACCCTGCGCTGCTTCCGGCCTTCCCCGGGATGCACGCGGTCCGCGACGCCCTGGCGTACGGGGTCAAGGTGACGGGGTGCACCCTGTTCATCGTCGACGAGGGCGTCGACAGCGGGGCGATCCTCGCCCAGCGCGCCGTCGAGGTCCGTCCGGACGACGACGAGGCGGCGCTGCACGAGCGGATCAAAGTCGCCGAGCGCGCGCTCCTCATCGACACCGTGGGCCGGATGGCCCGCGAGGGTTGGTCGGTCGACGGCAGGAAGGTCAGCATCCCGTGAGTGACAGCAGCGACGTGCAGGCGCGGACCACCGGCGAGGGGAGGCGACCGGTGCGCCGGGCCCTCGTCAGCGTGTACGACAAGACGGGGCTGGTCGACCTCGCGCTCGGCCTCCAGGCCGCCGGGATCACGATCATCTCGACCGGCAGCACGGCGGCACGCATCGCCGAGGCCGGGGTCCCGGTCACCGAGGTCGCCGAGCTGACCGGCTTCCCGGAGTGCCTGGACGGGCGGGTGAAGACCCTGCACCCGCGGGTGCACGCCGGGATCCTCGCGGACGTACGCCGTCCCGAGCACCGGGCCCAGCTCAGCGAGCTGGGCATCGAGGCCTTCGACCTCGTGGTGTCGAACCTGTACCCCTTCGCCGAGACCGTCGCCTCGGGCGCCGGCGAGGAGGAGACGATCGAGCAGATCGACATCGGCGGCCCGGCCATGGTGCGCGGGGCCGCCAAGAACCACGCGAACGTCGCCGTGGTCGTCTCGCCCAGCCGCTACCCGGAGGTGCTCGAGGCCGTGCGCTCCGGGGGCTTCACCCTGGCCGAACGGCAGGCGCTGGCCGCGGAGGCGTTCCGGCACACGGCGACCTACGACGTCGCCGTGGCCTCCTGGATCGGCAACGTCGTCGCCCCTGACGCCGGTGAGAGCGGCTTCCCCGGCTGGCTGGGCGGGGTGTGGCAGCGGGCCGAGGCCCTGCGCTACGGCGAGAACCCGCACCAGCGGGCCGCCCTGTACATCTCCGAGCCGCCCCAGCCCGGACTGGCGGGGGCCGACCAGCTGCACGGCAAGGCCATGTCGTACAACAACTACGTCGACGCCGACGCGGCGTGGCGCGCCGCGCACGACTTCGACGTACCGGCTGTGGCCGTCATCAAGCACGCCAACCCGTGCGGGATCGCCGTCGGGTCCGACGCCGCCGAGGCGCACCGCAAGGCGCACGCCTGCGACCCGATCTCGGCGTACGGCGGGGTGATCGCGAGCAACCGGCCGGTGGACCGCACCTTCGCCGAGCAGGTCGCCGAGGTCTTCACCGAGGTGCTCGTCGCTCCCGAGATCGCCGCCGACGCGCTTGCGCTGCTCGTCGAGCGCAAGAACCTGCGCATCCTCGTCGCCCAGCCGCCCGTCCGCGGCGGCCTCCAGCTCCGCGACATCAGCGGTGGGCTCCTGCTGCAGACGGCGGATGCGCTCGACGCCGCCGGGGACGACCCGGCCACCTGGACCCTCGTGAGCGGTCAGCCCGCCGACGAGGCCACCTTCGCCGACCTGGCGTTCGCCTGGCGGGCGGTGCGCGCGGTCAAGTCCAACGCGATCGTCCTCGCCCACGACGGGGCGACCGTGGGGATCGGCATGGGCCAGGTCAACCGAGTCGACGCGGCCCGGCTCGCCGTGGCCCGTGCGGGGGAGGAACGGCGACAGGGCGCGGCCGCCGCGTCGGACGCCTTCTTCCCGTTCCCGGACGGGCTCGAGGTCCTGCTCGAGGCGGGCGTCCGCGCGGTCGTGCAGCCCGGCGGCTCCGTGCGCGACGACGAGGTCCGGGCTGCCGCGGAGGCCGCCGGGGCCACGATGTACTTCACGGGGACCCGGCATTTCGCCCACTGACGACTCCACGGGGCCGGGCTCGCTGGCGGCGGTCCCCGGACGCGGCCTCGCCGCGCCGGTCCTCAGCGCGGCGGTGATCGGGGCCCTGTCCTCCTGGCAGGGACACCTCAACGGCGAGCTCGCCCGCGACCTGGACGACGCGCGCCAGGCGGCCCTGGTGTCCATGACCATCAGCCTGCTCATCGCCTCGGTGCTGCTGGCCGTGCGCCCGACCATGCGCGCGGGGCTGACCCGTGGCCTGCGGGCCTACCGCGGCGGCTCGCTCGTGTGGTGGCAGCTGCTCGGCGGGCTCGGCGGCGCGACCCTGCTCGCCGCGCAGAGCGTGGTGGTGCCGCTCGTCGGCGTCGCGCTGTTCACCGTCGCGGTCATCGCTGCCCAGACCGCCGCCTCCCTCGCCGTCGACCGCGCCGGGCTCGGGCCGGCCGGGCCCCAGCCGCTGACGTCCCGTCGAGTCCTCGCCGCGGCGATCGCGGTGGCGGCCGTCGTCGTGAGCGTCTTCGGCAAGCACGGCTCCTTCGCCCTCGCCCCGCTGCTCCTCGCCGCGCTCGCCGGCGTCGCCGTCGCCGTCCAGTACGCCCTCAACGGCCGGGTCGGCGTCGCCACCGCCGACCCGATGGTGGCCGCCTGGGGCAACTTCGTGGTCGGCTTCCTGGCACTCGTCGTGGTGTTCTCCATCGGTGCCGGAGTGACCGGCCATCCCCCGGGGGCGCTGCCGAACCGTTGGTGGCTGTACCTGTCCGGCCCGATCGGCGTCGTCTTCGTGGCCGTCGCCGCTCACGTGGTCCGGGTCCTCGGGGTCCTGCTCTTCTCGCTGTCCGTGGTGTGCGGACAGGTCGTGGGCGCCGTGCTCATCGACGTGGTGTCGCCGACGGGAGGCGCGGGTGTGGGAGCCGCCACGCTGGCCGGCGTTGCGATGACGGTGCTGTCCGTCGGAGTCGGGTCCGGGGTGATCGGCCGGCGCGTGCAAGGATCGCCGACGTGAGCGCGACCATCCTGGACGGCAAGGCCACGGCCACGGCGATCAAGGCCGAGATCCGGCAGCGGGTCGACGCCCTCCGGGCGCGGGGCGTCACGCCCGGCCTGGGCACCGTCCTGGTCGGCGACGACCCGGGTTCGCACGCCTACGTCGCGGGCAAGCACCGCGACTGCGCCGAGGTCGGCATCGCCTCGCTGCGGGTCGACCTGCCGGAGACCGCGTCGCAGGAGGAGCTCGAGGCCCGCATCGCCGAGCTCAACACCGACCCGGGCTGCAGCGGTTACATCGTGCAGCTGCCCTTGCCGTCCGGCCTGGACCAGGGGCGCGTGCTCGGGCTGATCGACCCCGCCAAGGACGCCGACGGCCTGCACCCGATGAGCCTCGGCGACCTCGTCCTGGGCATCGACGCGCCGCTGCCCTGCACACCGCGAGGGATCGTGGAGCTCCTGCGCCGCTACGGGGTGGCCCTGGCCGGGGCCGAGGTGGTGGTGGTGGGTCGCGGGGTCACCGTCGGCCGGCCCCTCGGGCTGCTGCTCACTCGTCGCAGCGAGAACGCAACCGTCACGTTGTGCCACACCGGGACCCGCGACCTCGCGGCACACCTGCGGCGCGGGGACGTCATCGTGGCGGCGGCGGGCGTGCCTGGGCTGGTGCGGCCGCAGGACGTACGTCCCGGGGCGGCCGTGCTCGACGTGGGCATCACCCGGACCGAGCGGGGGCTGGTCGGGGACGTCGATCCGGCCGTCGCGGAGGTCGCCGGGTTCCTCGCGCCGATGCCCGGCGGGGTGGGCCCGATGACCCGCGCGATGCTCCTGGCCAACGTCGTCGAGCTCGCCGAGCGCGCCGCGGACCTGGAGTCGTGACCGAGCCCGACCAGTCGGCCGAGGGTCGGCTCGCGTGGCTGGGCCGGCAGTGGCCGATCACGGTGGTGCTCGTGGTCGCCGGGATCGGCCTGGTGGTCGTGGCCGGGCGCAGCTTCCGTCCCGGGTGCCTGCTCATCGCCGCCGCCCTCGTCCTCGCCGCCCTGCTCCGGGCACTGCTGCCGGACGAGGCGGCCGGGCTGCTGCGCCTGCGCTCCCGGGTCACCGACGTCGCGGTTCTCGGCGTCCTCGGCGTCGGCATCGGGGTGCTGGCCGTGGCAGTACCGCGCTGACCCCACGTGCCGGAGGCTCGCGTCGGCGCGCGGGCTAGCCTTGCTGGCATGTCCCGCACCCCTGTCAACGTCGCCGTGACCGGCGCCGCCGGCCAGATCGGCTACGCGCTGCTCTTCCGCATCGCCTCGGGCCAGCTCCTCGGGCCCGACGTACCCGTGCGGCTGCGGCTGCTGGAGATCACACCCGCGCTGCGCGCCGCCGAGGGCACCGCCATGGAGCTCGACGACTGCGCGTTCCCGCTCCTGGCCGGCATCGACATCACCGACGACGCGCACATGGCCTTCGACGGCGCCAACGTCGCGCTGCTGGTCGGGGCGCGCCCTCGCACCGCCGGCATGGAGCGGGGCGACCTGCTCGAGGCGAACGGGGGCATCTTCGGGCCGCAGGGCGAGGCCATCAACGCTGGTGCCGCCTCGGACGTACGGATCCTTGTCGTCGGCAACCCGGCGAACACCAACGCCCTCATCGCCTCCGCGCACGCCCCCGACGTCCCCGCCGAGCGGTTCACCGCGATGACCCGCCTGGACCACAACCGGGCGATCAGCCAGCTGGCGGAGCGCGCCAAGGTCGGCGTGGGCGACATCCGGCGGATGGCCATCTGGGGCAACCACTCGGCCACGCAGTACCCCGACCTGAGCCACGCGCTCGTCGCCGGTCGTCCGGCCCTCGACGTCGTCGACGACCGCGACTGGGTCGAGAACGTCTTCATCCCGACCGTCGCCAAGCGCGGCGCCGCGATCATCGAGGCCCGGGGGGCGTCCTCGGCCGCCAGCGCCGCCAATGCCGCGATCGACCACGTACGCACGTGGGTGGGTGGCACTCCCGCCGACGACTGGACCTCCGTGGCGCTGCCCTCGGACGGCTCGTACGGCGTCCCGGAGGGCCTGATCTCCTCCTTCCCCTGTCGCAGCGTCGACGGGCGTTGGGAGATCGTGACCGGCCTGACCATCGACGAGTTCTCGCGCACGCGCATCGACGCCTCGGTCGCCGAGCTGCAGGAGGAGCGCGAGGCCGTGCGCGCCCTCGGCCTCATCTGAACGGCGCCCACCGCCCCCGACTCTTCCGCAACAGGGTGAGGTGGCTGGGCTGGCTGGGGCGGCGGGCGCCGGCAGGTGGGGGCGGCGAGGGCGGGCCGAAGGGCGTACGGCGTCCTCGGTAGGCTCGAGGGTGCCGAGAGGAAGGACCGCAGCGCCGATGGCGAGCATCAAGGTCGTGAACCCCGTCGTCGAGGTCGACGGCGACGAGATGACCCGGATCATCTGGCACTTCATCAGGGAGCAGCTGATCCTGCCCTACCTCGACATCCAGCTGGAGTACTACGACCTCGGGATCGAGCATCGCGACGCCACCGACGACCAGGTCACCATCGACGCGGCGAACGCGATCAAGCGCCACGGCGTGGGTGTGAAGTGCGCCACCATCACCCCCGACGAGGCGCGCGTGGAGGAGTTCGGCCTGAAGCGGATGTGGCGCTCGCCCAACGGCACGATCCGCAACATCCTCGGCGGCGTCGTCTTCCGTGAGCCCATCATCATCAGCAACATCCCGCGACTTGTGCCCAGCTGGACCAAGCCGATCGTCATCGGCCGCCACGCGCACGGTGACCAGTACCGCGCCACCGACTTCAAGGTCCCCGGCCCGGGCACGGTCACCATCAGCTACACCCCCGACGACGGGTCCGCGCCGATGGAGCTCGAGGTCGCCCGCTTCCCCGAGGGCGGCGGCGTGGCGATGGGGATGTACAACTTCACCCGCTCCATCGAGGACTTCGCCCGCGCCTCCTTCGCCTACGGCCTGCGGCGCGGCTACCCCGTCTACCTGTCCACGAAGAACACGATCCTCAAGGCCTACGACGGGCTGTTCAAGGACGTCTTCGCGGAGGTCTACGAGAAGGACTTCCGGGCCGACTACGAGGCCCGGGGCCTCACCTACGAGCACCGGCTCATCGACGACATGGTCGCCGCTGCGCTGAAGTGGGAGGGCGGCTACGTCTGGGCGTGCAAGAACTACGACGGGGACGTGCAGTCGGACACGGTCGCGCAGGGGTTCGGCTCGCTCGGCCTGATGACCAGCGTGCTCATGACACCCGACGGCAAGACCGTCGAGGCGGAGGCGGCGCATGGCACGGTCACGCGGCACTACCGCCAGCACCAGCAGGGCCGGTCCACGTCGACGAACCCGATCGCGTCGATCTACGCCTGGACGGGCGGGCTCAAGCACCGCGGGCTGCTCGACGGGACCCCCGAGGTGACCGGCTTCGCCGAGACCCTGGAGCGAGTGTGCGTCGAGACGGTGGAGTCCGGTCGCATGACCAAGGACCTCGCCCTGCTGATCGGCCCGGACCAGCCGTGGTTGACGACCGAGGAGTTCCTCGACGCCCTCGACGAGGGGTTGGCGAAGGCGCTGGGCTCCTGACGGTCGGTCAGGAGTCGCGCCGTGCGCCGTCCGACGGGGTGACCGGGAAGGGATCCGGCGCGGCCCAGCCGTGGGCGGCGAAGGCGGCGCGCACAGCCGTGGTGCACGCCTCGACGTCGCCGGCGGGGAGCAGGGCGATGGCCGAGCCACCGAACCCGCCGCCGGTCATCCGCGCCCCGACGGCGCCATGCGCGAGGAGGGTCTCGACGCTGCAGTCCAGCTCTGCGCAACTGACCTCGTAGTCGTCGCGCAGTGACGCGTGCGAGGCGGTCATCAGCCCCCCGACCGTGGTCCAGTCGCCGGCACGCAGGGCGGCGACCGTGTCCAGCACGCGGGCGTTCTCGCTGACCACGTGGCGTACGCGCTGTCGCTGCTCCTCGTCACCCAGCCGCTCGAGCGCATCGTCGAGGTCGGTGACGTCGCGCAGCGCGGTGACGCCGAGGAGCTTCGCCGCGTCCTCGCAGACCGACCGCCGGCGGCCGTACGCGCCCTCCGCGTTGCCGTGGTGCACCCGGGTGTTGACCACCAGGAGCGCGAGCCCGGCGTCGGCCACAGGCAGCGGGACCTGCTCGACGACGAGGCTGCGCATGTCGACGAACAGGGCGTTGTCGCGGGTCGCGAGCAGGGAGGCGACCTGGTCCATCATGCCGGTGGGGGCGCCGACGAACTGGTTCTCGCTGATACGAGCGAGGCGGGCGACGTCGAGGCGGGCCATCCCGAGCCCGTGGATCTCGTCGACGGCGAGGCCCACCGCGCACTGGAGCGCGTGCGACGAGGACAACCCGCTGCCCAGCGGGACCCGTCCGTCGACGAACACGTCCAGCCCGCCGACGTGGTGCCCCTCCAGGCGGGCCGCCCAGAGCATCCCGGCGACGTAGGCTCCCCAACCCAGCCCCTGGCCGGGCGTGACCTCGTCGAGGGGGACCAGCACCTCGTCGGGCTGCTGCACCGAGCGCACCCGGAGGATGCCGTCGGCGCGAGCCGCCGCGGCGACGTACGTGCGGGCGGCGATCGCGAAGGGCAGGACGAAGCCGTCGTTGTAGTCGGTGTGCTCGCCGATCAGGTTGACCCGCCCGGGCGCGGACCAGACACCGACCGGCGCACGGCCGTACGCCGCCTCGAACGCCTCCGCGACGCTCATGCGCCCACGCCGGGCAGGGCGTCGCGCAGGGCGGACGCCGCGCGTTCCGGGGGGATGTCGTTGATGAACGCCCCCATGCCCGACTCCGACCCCGCCAGGTACTTGAGCTTGTCCGGCGCCCGTCGGGACGAGAACAGGCGCAGGTGCAACGCGGCGAGGTCACGGTCTCGGCGCACCGGAGCCTGGTGCCAGGCGGCGATGTAGGGCATCGGCAGGCCGAACAGTCCGTCGAGGGCTCGGAGCACGCGCAGGTACAGAGGACCGAAGTCGTCCCGCTCGTCCGGGTCCAGGGCCGGCAGGTCGGGGACGCGCCGCCTCGGGTAGAGGTGCACCTCGTACGGCCACCGGGCCGCCGCGGGTACGAAGGCAACCCAGTGGCGGGACTCGGCCACGACGCGCAACTCCTCGTCGAGCTCGGAGGCGAGCACCTGCTCGAAGAGGTTGTGGCCTGTCCTGTCGTGGTGCGCGCGGACCGCCTCCAGCATGCGCGAGGTGGTCGGCGTCACGAACGGGTAGGCGTAGATCTGCCCGTGCGGGTGGCTGAGGGTGACGCCGATCTCGGCGCCGCGGTTCTCGAAGGCGAAGACCTGCTCGACGCCCTCGATGGCGGACAGCGCCCTGGTCCGGTCGATCCACGCCTCGAGCACGGTGCGGACCCGTTCGGGGGACAGTGACGCGAAGGAGGAGTTGTGATCGGAGCTGAAGCAGACCACTTCGCAGCGCCCCCGTCCCGGCCGGCGGGCGACGACCTGCGAGCGGTCCGCCCATGGGGGAACGCTCGCGACGTCCTCGGCGAAGGACGGGAAACGGTTCTCGAAGACGACCACGTCGTAGGACGAGGACGGGATCTCGGTCGCCTTGCCGACGGTGGACGGGCACAGCGGGCACTCGTCCGCCGGAGGCAGGAACGTGCGGGTCTGGCGGTGCGAGGCGATGGCGACCCACTCGTCCATGAGCACGTCGTGGCGGACCTCGGACGCGGTCGTCGCCTCGGGAAGGTCGCGGGAGTCGTGGAGCTCATGCTCCGCCGCGTCGTCCTCGTCGAAGTAGATGATCTCACGGCCGTCGGCGAGCCGGGCCTCGGTGCGCTTCATCCGCGTCCATCCCTCGTGGTCCTCGGCGGTGCCGACGTCGGCCGACAGCGTGCCGAGCACTCGCGCGCAAAGTCAACGCGAAGCGACCGCGGGCGATGAGGAGGCGCCCCGGGCTCGCTACCCTCGTCGGGGCGGGCAAGCCGCCCTCCCCGAGCGGAACGAAGTGAGGGCGTGAGCGCAGGTCGACTCGACCCGGGCGAGCGCGTACGAGCGCTTCGCCGGCTGACGGAGGAACGCGTCGACGTCCTCGTCGTCGGCGGTGGCGTGGTCGGCGCGGGGGCAGCGCTGGATGCCGCCTCGCGGGGTCTTCGGGTCGGGATCCTGGAACGTCGCGACTGGGCCTCGGGTACGTCCAGCCGGTCCTCACGCCTCGCCCATGGCGGCCTGCGCTACCTCGAACAGCTCGAGTTCGCCCTCGTCCACCAGGCACTCAGCGAGCGCGGCCTCCTGCTGGAACGCCTCGCCCCCCACCTGGTGCGCCCGGTGCCCTTCGTGCTACCGCTCACCCACCGGGGCTGGGAGCGCCCGTACATCGGGACCGGGGTCGCGCTGTACGACGTGCTCTCCCGCGTCTCGCGCAAGGGCGGCGCCCTGCCCGGCCACCGCCACCTGAGTCGCAAGGCGACCGCGCGCCTGGCCCCGGGGCTGGCGCCGGCGTCCTACACCGGCGCGATCGGGTTCTTCGACGCGCAGATCGACGACGCCCGCCACACCCTGGCTCTCGTCCGGACCGCGGTCGCGCACGGCGCCCACGCCGCCTCGCGTGTGGAGGTGACCGGCTTCCTGCGCGAGGAGGATTCGGTGGTCGGCGTCGAGGCGCGCGACCACGAGTCGGGGCGTGACATGCGCATCCGCGCCCGCGTCGTCGCGGGTGCGACCGGCGTGTGGACCCCGGAGACCGCCGCCCTGCTCGGCGGTGAGACCAAGCCGGGTCACGTCCAGCCCAGCAAGGGGGTGCACCTCATCGTGCCCCGGGGTGCGATCGACCTGCATGCCGCGCTGATCGCGCGCACCCGCTCCTCCGTGCTCTTCCTGCTGCCCTGGGGACAGACCTGGCTGGTCGGCACGACGGACACCCCGTGGGACGGCGACCCCGACGAGCCGAGCGTCACCGCCCAGGACGTGGACTACCTGCTGGCCGAGGCCAACCGCTGGCTCACCCGCCCCCTCACCCACGACGACGTCGTGAGCGTGTACGCCGGGCTGCGCCCGCTGCTCGCCGCCACCGACGAGGGCGTCGACACCGCCAAGCTGTCCCGCGAGCACGCGGTGACCCGCCCGGCAGCCGGCTTCGTCCAGGTCGCCGGCGGCAAGTACACGACCTACCGCGTGATGGCTCGCGACCTCGTCGACGCCGCGGTCGCTGGGCTGCCGTTCGCGGTGCCGCCCTCCCGCACGGAGCAGGTGCCGCTCGTGGGCGCCGAGGGCTTCGCCCAGGCATGGGCCGAGCGGGAGACCTACGCCGTCGAGTCGGGGCTGGGGGAGACCCAGGTCCGCCGGCTGCTCCGCCGCTACGGCGCCGACGCCCCTGAGGTGCTCGAGGTGGCATCCGACGACCCGGCCGCCCGTGAGCTGGTGCACCCCGAGGCGCCGTTGCTGCGGGCAGAGGCTCGTTACGCCGTGACGCACGAGGGGGCGCTCCGGCTCGAGGACGTCCTCCTGCGACGGACCCGGCTGGCCTTCGTCACCCGAGACGGTGCCCGCTCGGTGGCCGAGGAGGTGGCCCGCATCGTGGCGCCGTTCCTCGGCTGGGACGAGGACCGGGTCGCCGACGAGGTGGCGGCGTTCCGCGCGCTCGCCCCCCACGTCGACGAGCCATGATCATCCGGCTGGCCTCCCCGTACCCTACAGAGGTGTCCCGAGCCTGGCCCGGCCGCCGATCGGGGTGGGCGCCGTGAGCAGCACTCTCCGCGACGCCGGGCTCATCCTGCTGTTCATCCTGACCAGCGGCTTGTTCGTCGCGGCCGAGCTGGCGCTCGTCTCCCTGCGCGAGGGACAGCTGCGCACGCTGGCCGCGCGCGGCAAGCGTGGTCAGCGGGTGGCCGACCTCGCCGCCGAGCCCAACCGCTTCCTCGCGGCGGTGCAGATCGGGGTGACGGTCACCGGCTTCCTGTCGGCGGCCTTCGGCGCGGCGACCCTCGGCAAGCGGCTCGCCCCGCGCCTGGAGTCGTGGGGGCTGTCCTCCGGCGCGGCATCGGCCCTCGCCATCATCTGCGTGACCCTGGTGATCTCCTACGTCTCCATCGTCCTCGGCGAGCTGGTCCCGAAGCGCCTCGCGCTCCAACGGTCCGAGGGCATCGCGCTGGTCGTGGCGCCGTTCGTGGACCGGATGGCCCGCCTGCTGCGCCCCGTGATCTGGCTGCTGTCCCGCTCGACCAACGGTGTGGTGCGCCTGGTCGGCGGGGATCCCGACATCGGTCGCGAGGAGATGAGCGAGGAGGAGCTGCGCACCCTCGTCAGCGAGCACGAGTCGCTGGGCGAGGAGGAGCGCCGTATCGTCGAGGACGTCCTCGACGTCGGCGAGCGGCAGCTTCGCGAGGTGATGCTGCCGAGGACGGAGGTGGACTTCCTCGAGGCGTCCACCCCGGTGCGCCGCGCGGTGGAGGAGTGCAAGGACCGGCCGCACTCCCGCTACCCGGTCATGCGAGGAACGCCGGACGAGGTCGTCGGCTTCGTCCACGTGCGCGACCTGTTCGACCCGGGCGTCGCGGCGCCGGGGATGCGCGTCGGCGAGCTCGTGCGTGACGTGCTGCAGTTCCCGTCCTCCAAGCGGGTCCTGCCCGCGCTGTCGGAGATGCGGGCGTCGGGGCAGCACCTGGCCATGGTGGTCGACGAGTACGGCGGCACGGCAGGGATCGTGACGCTCGAGGACCTCGTCGAGGAGCTGGTCGGGGACATCCGGGACGAGTACGACGTCGCCGCCGGCCAGACCACCCACCTGACGGACGGCGCGGTCGAGGTCGGGGGCCTGCTCAACCTCGAAGACTTCGAGGACGAGCTCGGGTTCGCCCTGCCGGACGGCCCGTACGAGACGGTGGCCGGCTACGTCGTCGCTGCCCTCGGTCACCTGCCGCGGATCGGCGAGACGGTCGCCGTCGGCGGGCACACCCTCACCGTGACCGAGCTCGACGGGCGGCGGATCTCCCGGCTACGCGTCCACTAGCGGCCGCGGCCGCTGCCGGAGCCGTACCCGGGCATGGGTCACAATGTGCGGATGCCCGATCGCCGGTCCGACCTCCCGCGCGTGCTGTCCGGGATGCAGCCGACGGCGGACAGCCTCCACCTCGGCAACTACCTCGGCGCGCTCGTGCAGTGGGTCGCGCTGCAGGAGACCCACGAGAGCTACTACTGCGTCGTCGATCTCCACGCGCTGACCGTTCAGCCAGACCCGGACCTGCTGCGCCAACGTACGCGGGTGACCGCCGCGCAGTACCTCGCGGGTGGCGTCGACCCCACACGCAGCGCGCTGTTCGTCCAGAGCCACATCCGCGAGCACGCCGAGCTCGCCTGGGTGCTCAGCTGCCTCACCGGCTACGGCGAGGCCAGCCGCATGACGCAGTTCAAGGACAAGAGCGCCCGCGGGGAGGTGGTGAGCGTCGGGCTGTTCAACTACCCGATCCTCATGGCCGCGGACATCCTGCTCTACCAGGCCGACCAGGTGCCGGTGGGCGCGGACCAGCGACAGCACCTGGAGCTGACCCGCGACCTCGCGATCCGGTTCAACGCCCGCTACGGCGATGCCTTCCGGGTCCCCGAGGCCTACATCATGAAGGAGACCGCCAAGATCTACGACCTGCAGGCGGTCGACAAGCAGATGAGCAAGTCCCTCGGCGGGACCGGGGCCATCTGGCTGCTCGACGACCCGGCGGTCACCGTCAAGCGGATCCGCAGTGCGGTGACCGACACCGGTCGGGAGGTCCGCTACGACCCCGAGGCCAAGCCCGGTGTCAGCAACCTGCTCGCCATCCACTCGGCCCTGTCCGGCCGCTCGATCACCTCGCTCGAGGCCGACTTCGAGGGCCGCGGCTACGGCGACCTCAAGACCGAGGTCGCCGAGGTCGTCGTCGAGGAGCTGCGGCCCTTCCGGGAGCGGACCTTGGAGCTGCTGGCGGACCCGGCCGAGCTCGACCGCATCCTGGCCGAGGGCGCCGCTCGGGCGCGCCGCGTCGCCGCCCGGACCCTGGCCGACGTCTACGAGCGCGTCGGCCTGCTGCCCGCGTCGCCCCGCGGGGGCGACGGACGTTGACCGCCGGCTCGACCTCCCTGATCGGGGTCGTGTTCACCATCCCGCGGCCCTGGGGTGACGAGCTGGCCGCGTGGCGGCGGGCGTTCGGCGATCCCCTGGCGGACGCGGTACCCCCGCACGTCACCCTGCTCCCGCCGACCCCCGTACCGGGCGAGGAGCTGCCTGCCGCCGAGGAGCACCTGCGCAAGGTGGCCGAGCGATCCACCCCCTTCGACGTGCATCTGCGCGGGACCGGGACCTTCCGGCCGATCACGCCGGTGGTCTTCGTCCACCTGGCCGCGGGCATCGGCGGGTGTGAGCGGGTCGAACAGCTCGTCCGATCGGGACCACTGTCGCGGGAGCTCGAGTTCCCCTACCACCCGCACGTCACGGTCGCCCACGAGCTGCCCGACGACGTGCTGGACCGCGCCTACGCCGAGCTCGCGTCCTACGAGGCGAGGTTCCTCGTCGAGGGGTTCAGCCTGTACGAGCACCTCGACGGGGTCTGGCAGCCCCTGCGCGACTTCGCCTTCGGGGTGGGCTGAGCTCCTCAGGGCGACCAGCGCCGGGCCGCCCTCAGCAGCCGGTCTCGCTCCGTCCCCCGCCGGCGACGCCCGACGAGAGGGCGCACGAGCAAGGCGATGCCCACGAGGACCAGCGCGGCCCCGGCCCACATCAGCCAGCCGTGCCCCGAGGTCCCCGAGGTCTTGGCGTGCGTGGTCGCGACGCTCGGCGTCGCCTTGGCCGCCCCTGGCGAGGCGGCGGCCGCTGCAGAGGGCGCGGCGTGGGCGGTCGTGCTGGCCGGCGGCACGAGGATTCCGACCGGGTGCGCCTTCGAGGCGTTGTGGAACCCCCATGCGAGCAGCGAGCGCGCCGCCGCCGCTGACGGCTCCTTGATCCCCATGAGCGTGACGATGATGGTGTGCCCGCCGCGCTGGGCAGCGGCCACGAAGGTCCGGCCGGCCAGCGTGGTGTAGCCGGTCTTGCCGCCGATGAGGCCGGGGTAGCCCTGCTGCAGGAGCCGGTCCTGGTTCCACAGCTCGTACGTCTTGCGTGGGTGACCCTTCTTGGGCATCTTCCCCGGCATCGGGTGCTCGAGGGTCCCGATGTAGAGACGGAAGTCCGGACGGGCCAGCCCCGCCCGGAAGATCAGCGCCAGGTCGTAGGCGGAGGAGTACTGCCCGTCGGCGTCCAACCCGGTCGGGTTCACGACGGTCGTGTCCAGGGCCTGCAGCGTCTTCGCCTCGGCGTTCATGAGCGCGACCGTGCTGCGAACACCTCCAGCAGCCTTGGCGAGCGCCGTCGCGGCATCGTTGCCCGACGGGAGGAACATCCCGTAGAAGAGCTGGTCGACGGTGTACGGGGCGTTCGGCACCAGCCCGGCCTTGCTCCCCTCGACCCGAGCGTCTGCGTCGGTGGCGACGTACGTCGCGGACTTGTCCAGCCGGGGCAGCAGGGTGACCGCGGTCAGCGTCTTGAGCGTGCTGGCCGGGCGGTGCCGTACGTGCGGCGCCTTCGCCGCGAGGACCTCGCCGGTGGTCGCGTCCGCGACTACCCAGGAGGCGGCCTGGACCTTGGGCAGCCTGGACACTCCGGCCGCGTAGTCGACGACGACCCCGCGCGAGGCGAGCGCAGGCCCCCCCACGGGCGACCCCGTCGCGTGAGCGGGGGCCGTCGCAAGCCCCGCGGCACCGGCCGCGAGGACGAGGACGGCGAGGGTCCGGAGGCAGCGCATGGCCGCTTCAGGGTACGCGGCCCTTCGACCCTGTCCGATAGGTTCCGCCCGCGGGGATCGTGGAGGCCGCTGGCCACCGAGGGAGGCGCACGATGGATCGCCAGACGCAGTCCGGGCTGCCGTTCGAGCCGGTGTACGGCCCCGATGCCCTGAGCGGCTGGGACGCGGCGGAGCGGCTCGGCGAGCCGGGGGCCTACCCCTTCACCCGCGGCATCCACGCCACCATGTACACCCAGCGGCCGTGGACCATGCGCCAGTACGCCGGCTTCGGGACCGCCGTCGAGTCCAACCGGCGCTACCACCAGCTCCTCGACGCCGGGACGACCGGCCTGTCGGTGGCCTTCGACCTGCCGACGCAGATGGGCTACGACTCCGACCACCCGCTCGCGCACGGCGAGGTGGGCAAGGTCGGGGTCGCCATCGACTCCGTCGAGGACATGGCCGAGCTGTTCGCGGGCATCCCGCTGGACAAGGTCTCCACCTCGATGACGATCAACAGCCCCGCCCCGGTCCTGCTCCTGCTCTATCAGCTCGTCGGGGAGCAGCAGGGGGTCACCGGGTCCCAGCTGAGGGGCACCGTGCAGAACGACGTCCTCAAGGAGTACATCGCCCGAGGGACCTACATCTTCCCGCCCAAGGCCTCGCTGCGCTTCGCCACCGACCTCTTCGCCTACTGCCGGACCGAGATCCCGCAGTGGAACACGATCTCGATCTCCGGCTACCACATGGCCGAGGCCGGCGCGACGCCGGCCCAGGAGGTGGCCTTCACGCTGGCCGACGCCCGGGAGTACGTCCGTGCGGCGCTCGCCGCCGGGCTGGACGTCGACGACTTCGCGCCGCGCCTGGCGTTCTTCTTCGTGTCACGGACCACCCTGCTCGAGGAGGTGGCCAAGTTCCGCGCCGCCCGCCGGATCTGGGCCCGCGTCATGAAGGAGGAGTTCGGCGCGCGGAACCCCAAGTCGATGATGCTGCGCTTCCACACCCAGACCGCCGGCGTGCAGCTCACCGCGCAACAGCCCGAGGTGAACCTCGTCCGTGTCGGGATCCAGGCGCTCGCGGCGGTCCTCGGCGGGACGCAGTCCCTACACACCAACTCCTTCGACGAGGCCCTGGCGCTGCCGAGCGAGCACGCGGCGCGGCTGGCGCTGCGCACCCAGCAGGTCCTCGCCTTCGAGACCGACGTGACGGCGACCGTGGACCCCTTCGCCGGGTCCTACGTCGTGGAGAGCCTCACCGACGACCTCGAGGCCGAGGTGCTTCGGCTCATGCAGCGCGTCGAGGACGCCGGCGGCGCGGTGGCGGCCATCGAGCGTGGCCTGCAGAAGGCCGAGATCGAGCAGAGCGCGTACGACGTGGCCCGGCAGATCGACTCCGGTGAGCGGGTGGTCGTCGGGGTCAACGCCTACCTGCAGGACGAGCCGGCCCACCAGGACACCCTTCGGGTCGACCCTGCCATCGAGGAGCAGCAGGCCGAGCGGCTCCGGCAGCTGCGAGCGCAGCGCGACGCCGACGACGTCGAGCGAGCGCTGGACAGGCTGCGCGAGGCAGCGGCGGGGGAGGCCAACACCCTGCCTCCGCTCCGTACGGCGCTGGCGGCGCGGGCCACCGTCGGCGAGGTCAGCGACGCGCTGCGCGAGGTGTGGGGGACCTACACGCCAGTCGACGCCTTCTGAGGCCGGGCCATCGGCCTTGCCGCGCCGAGCGCCGAGGAACCGGACGTTCTCCGCCGCTCACAGTCCGATAACGGCATTGCATTCGGCCACCGGACCCCCCTGGACGCGCAACCTTCGAGCCCTATGCTGACGCCCGAGCGGGGTGCCGGGGTCCCCGAGGTCCGTCGGCGAACTGGAGGAGTCTGGTGAACAAGCGTGTGCAGGCCCTCGCCCTGGTGGGCGTGGCAGCACTGGCCCTGTCCGGGTGCGCGTCCAAGAGCAGCGGCTCGAGCGGCGGTACGTCCTCGAGTGCTGCGCCGGCGACCTCCACTGCGGCCTCGACGCCCACGTCGAGCAACGGTGGGTCGGGCGTCGCGACGGCAGCGTTGAAGGCCTGCATGGTCCTGGACACCGGTGGGGTCGACGACCGCTCGTTCAACCAGTCCTCGTGGGCGGGCATGCAGGCGGCCCACGCCTCCAACCCGAACATCCAGATCAGTTATGTGCCGTCGAACTCCCAGAACGACTACGCGCCGAACCTCGCGGCGGAGCAGGCGAAGGGCTGTGACACGATCATCGCGGTCGGCGGCCTGATGGCCGATGCGGTGAAGGCGGCGGCCGCCAAGAACCCGCAGCAGACCTACGCCGAGATCGACAACGCCTCGCAGGGCCCGAACATCTACGGCCTTCAGTACAACACCGCGCAGGGTGCGTTCCTGGCGGGCTACCTCGCCGCCGGTATGACCAAGACCGGCAAGGTCGCCACATACGGAGGAATCCCCATCCCGCCGGTCACGATCTACATGGACGGCTTCTGGGAGGGCGTCCAGTACTACAACAAGCAGAACAACAAGCAGGTCCAGGTCCTGGGGTGGAACGAGACCCAGCAGAAGGCCGGGACCTTCGTCAACGGGGGCAACCCCTTCAATGACCTCAACAAGGGCAAGCAGATCACCGCGGCGTTCCAGGGCCAGGGTGCAGACATCGTCTTCCCGGTGGCCGGTGGCACCGGTCTGGGCTCGGCCGCCGCTGCGAAGGCTTCGGGCGGCAAGCTCTCCGTGATCTGGGTCGACACCGACGGGTGCGTGAGTGCCCAGCAGTACTGCTCGGTGTTCCTCACCAGTGTCACCAAGGGGCTCACCACCTCCGTCACGGCGTACGTGAAGGCGCTGGCGTCCGGCGCCAAGCTCGGCGGCGGCAACTACATCGGGACCCTGCAGAACGGCGGTACCGGCCTGGCGCCGTACCACGACTACGCCAGCAAGGTCCCGGCGGCACTCACGGCTCAGCTGGCGCAGGTCAAGGCCGACATCATCTCCGGCAAGATCACGATTACGTCGCCCAGCCAGCCCAAGTAGCCCGGGGTACCGGTGAGGCTGGAGCTGCGAGGGATCACCAAGCGGTTCGGCAGTCTGGTCGCGAACGACCACATCGACCTGACCGTCGAACCCGGTGAGATCCACGCGCTCCTCGGCGAGAACGGGGCCGGCAAGAGCACGTTGATGAACGTGCTCTACGGCCTCTACGCCCCCGACGAGGGGGAGATCGTCATCGACGGTCGCCCGGTCCACTTCGGTGGGCCGGGCGACGCGATCGCGGCCGGGATCGGCATGGTGCACCAGCACTTCATGCTCATCCCCGTGTTCACCGTCGCGGAGAACATCGCCCTCGGCCACGAGGAGACGTTCGGCGGTCCACTGGGCTTCCTCGACCGTCGACGGATCAAGCGCGACGTCCAGGAGGTGTCCAAGCGGTACGGCCTTGCAGTGCCTCCCGACGCCCTCGTCCAGGATCTGCCCGTCGGCGTGCAGCAGCGCGCCGAGATCCTCAAGGCCCTCATGCGCGACGCGTCGGTGCTCATCCTGGACGAGCCCACGGCGGTGCTCACGCCGCAGGAGATCGAGGAACTCGCCGCCGTCATGCGGAGGTTGCGCGACTCAGGCACCTCGATCGTGTTCATCACGCACAAGCTCAAGGAGGTTCGCTCCTTGGCGGACCGCATCACCGTGATCCGCCGGGGTCGCGTCGTGGGAGAAGCGACGACGTCGATGTCGGAGGCGGACCTCGCCTCGATGATGGTTGGCAGAGAGGTCCGACTGACCGTCGAGAAGCAGAAGGCTTCCCCGGGCGAGGTCGTCCTGGACGTGCGCGATCTGCGATACCTCGATCCCGCGGGGGTCGTTCACGTCGACGGGGTGAGCTTCTCGGTCCGCGCCGGCGAGGTCGTGGCCATCGCTGGGGTGCAGGGGAACGGTCAGACCGAACTGACCGAGTGCATCCTCGGGCTCGAGCAGCCGCTCGCGGGCGTCATCGCGGTCAAAGGGCTTGACATCACCAAGTTCGGTGTCGAGGACCGCCTACGCATGGGCCTCGGGTACGTCCCCGAGGACCGGATGCACGATGGCCTGATCGGTGCGTTCACCGTCGCCGAGAACCTCGTGCTGGACGTGCACAACAGCCCGCCGTACGCCAAGGGGATGATGCTCGATCTCGGCGAGATCGAGCGCAACGCTCAGAAGCGCGTCGAGGAGTTCGACGTGCGCACACAGTCGGTCGAGAGCACCGCGGACACCCTGTCTGGAGGCAACCAGCAGAAGGTCGTGCTGGCCAGGGAGCTGTCTCGCCCGCTTGATGTCTTCGTCGTCGCGCAACCGACTCGCGGACTCGATGTCGGATCGATGGAGTTCGTGCACCAACGCATCATCCAGGAGCGTGACCGTGGGGCGGCGGTGCTGCTGATCTCCACCGAGCTGGAGGAGATCCTCGGTCTCGCGGACCGGATCCTGGTCATGTACCGGGGGCAGATCATCGGCGCGCTCGAAGCCGCGTCGGCCACGGCCGACCAGGTCGGCCTACTCATGGCTGGGGCGGCGCTGGAGTCGACGGGAACCGGCGAGGGCGCAGCATGACCGGGAGTGCGCAGAACGCACCCTCCTCCGACCCGACGACCGCCAGCACACGTGGCGGGGTCATCGCATGGCTGCGCACCGCCCATCCCGTCGTCGTCACGGCGTTGGCCATCCTGTCCGCGATCGTCGTGGGCGGGCTGCTCATCGCGCTCACCGACGATCGCACGACCCATGCGATGACGTACTTCTTCTCCTACCCGTGGGACACCTTCACCTTCGGGTGGGAGGCGATCTGGGAGGCGTACAAGGCCCTCTTCGAGGGAGCGATCTTCAACCCGTCCTCGATCTCGAGCGGAAGCATGACCCAGATGCTCTCGCCGATCTCCGAGACTCTGGTCACCGCCACCCCTCTGATCCTCGTCGGCCTCTCGGTCGGCCTCGCCTTCCGCTCCGGGCTGTTCAACATCGGCGGCCAGGGCCAGATCATCATGGGGGCGATCTGCGCCGGGTTCGTGGGCTTCGCGTGGAATCTTCCGCCTGGGCTGCACCTGCTGCTGGCCGTCGTCGCGGGCGTGATGGGTGGCGCGCTGTGGGGTGGTCTCGCCGGTTGGCTCAAGGCTCGGACCGGGGCGCACGAGGTCATCACGACGATCATGCTCAACTACATCGCGCTGTACTTCCTGCAGTACCTGCTCAGCATCTCCGGATTCCAGCGGCCCGGCTCGAACCAGGCGATCTCGAAGATCGTCTATCCCAGTGCCCGCCTGCCCCATCTGCTCGGACCGGATCTTCGTCTGCACGCCGGGCTGTTGGTCGCGCTGGCAGCGACCGCCGGAGTCTCCTGGCTGCTCACTCGGAGCACCACTGGGTTCCAGCTGCGCGCGGTCGGAGCGAACCCGAACGCAGCCCGGACCGCAGGGATGCGAGTCGAGCGCAGCTTCATCATCGTCATGGTGCTCGCGGGAGCCCTGGCCGGGCTGGCCGGCTGCACTCAGATCCTGGGTACCAACACGGCGATCACCGGTGACATCGACGCCGGCTTCGGCTTCGACGGGATCACGGTGGCGCTGCTCGGCCGGGCGAATCCATGGGGCACCGTGCTCGCGGGCCTGCTGTTCGGCGGGCTCAAGGCGGGCGGTCTCGCCATGCAGTCCCGTACGTCGACGCCAGTCGATCTGGTCACCGTCCTCCAGGCTCTGGTCGTGCTGTTCGTCGCGGCTCCCGCGCTGGTGAGCTCGGTGTTCCGCCTGAAGCCCACGGGCGAGGGGGTCAGTCCCCAGCTGGCCAAGGGGTGGAACGGATGAGCCTGACCGACCAGGAGCTCTCGTCGATCGAGCCGGGGGAGGCGCCGCTCGTTGTCGAGGTCCCCATCTCGCAGCGTCGCCGTCTTGTGACGGGGCTCGTGCTCATCGTCCTCGGCCTGTTGTGCGTTCTCGCTCTCGGACTCGGCTCCAAAGCTGGCCGAAGTGCCCACTTCTCGCTGACCCAGGCGGGGGCGCGCTTCACGATTCCCACGATCGCGCTGCCGGCGCGATGGGTGTGCGTCGTTCTGGGCCTGGTCGTGATCGGGCTGGGGGTCTGGCAGATCGCCCGCGGCTTCACCCGCCGGGCCATGCGATGGGTCATCGCCGTGACCGTCCTCGCGGTCGTGGTGTCGTTCTTCTGCTGGGCCGCGACGGGGCCCGGGGGCGAGACGGTGGACCTGTTCCAGCTCTTGCAGAACACCCTGATCAGCGCCGTCCCCCTCATCCTCGGCGCTCTCGCCGGTGTCGTCGGCGAGCGCTCGGGTGTCATCAACGTCGCCATCGAGGGGCAGCTGCTCGTTGGTGCGTTCACCGGCGCCCTCCTGGGGTCCGCGCTGCACAACGACGGGGTCGGCGTCGTCGGGGCGATGTTGGCCGGCGGTCTCATGGGCGGCTTGCTCGCCGTGTTCGCGATCAAGTACTTCGTGAACCAGGTGATCCTGGGTGTCGTTCTCAACGTCTTCGCCCTCGGCGTGACGGGCCTCTTCTACGACTCGCTCATGCAGAAGAACCCCGACACCTACAACAACCCGGCGGTTCTCGGGTCGATCAAGATCCCCATCCTCGGGGACATCCCCGTCATCGGGCCGCTGTTCTTCGACGAGAACATCATCGTGTATCTGACGTACCTGTTGATCATCGCGGTTGACGTGGGGCTCTTCCGCACGCGGTGGGGGCTGCGGACCCGTTCGGTCGGCGAGCACCCGAGGGCGGCTGACACCGTGGGCATCAACGTCAACCGGACTCGCTACGTCAACGTCATGGCGGCGGGGCTCATCGCCGGTCTCGGCGGGGCGTTCCTCACCATCGGACAGGTCGGGACATTCAGCAAGGACATCAGCGCCGGCAAGGGGTTCATCGCTCTGGCCGCGGTCATCTTCGGACGTTGGAGCCCTCGCGGCGCGGTCGCCGCCGCCCTGCTCTTCGGCTTCGCGGACGCCCTTCAGACGGTCCTGACGATCATCGGCACACCGGTCACCATCCCCTCGTCGTTCATGGCGATGCTGCCCTACCTCGCGACCATCTTCGCGGTCGCCGGCCTCGTGGGACGCGTCCGGGCGCCGGCCGCGGACGGGCAGCCGTACACGACGCGATGAGCGCGCCGGACTGGGAGCTGCTGCGGGAGCGCGCGGTCGAGGCGATGCGCGCCGCGTACGCGCCGTACTCCGCCTTCCCGGTCGGAGCCGCGGGTCTGGTCGACGACGGTCGCATCGTCGCCGGGTGCAACGTGGAGAACGCGTCGTACGGCCTCACGCTGTGCGCCGAGTGCGGGCTGGTGTCCGCCCTTCACGCGAGCGGAGGGGGACGGCTCGTGGCTGTTGTGTGCGTCAACGGCGAGGGCGACCTGCTCATGCCGTGCGGGCGCTGCCGCCAGCTGCTGTGGGAGCACGGCGGGGCCGAGTGCCTGCTGCTGACCCGTCAGGGACCGCAGCCGATGCGCGAAGTGCTGCCGGCCGCGTTCGACGCCGCAGAGCTGGGCGAGGTCGGTCCGTGAGCACCGAGGCGTTCAGCGCCGTGGAGGTTATCGCCGCCAAGCGGGACCGTCGGGAGCTGAGCGACGCGCAGATCGACTGGGTGGTCGACGCCTACACGCGGGGTGCCGTCGCCGACGAGCAGATGGCCGCGCTGGCGATGGCCATCCTGCTCAACGGCATGACCACAAGGGAGATCGCGCGCTGGACGGCCGCGATGATCGCCACGGGCGAGCGGATGGACTTCTCCAGCCTCGGGCGACCGACCGCCGACAAGCACTCCACCGGCGGGGTCGGCGACAAGATCACCCTTCCGCTGGCGCCGCTGGTCGCCGCCTGCGGGGTGGCGGTGCCACAGCTGTCCGGGCGCGGTCTCGGTCACACCGGTGGCACCTTGGACAAGCTGGAGTCGGTCCCGGGCTGGCGGGCGCTGCTGTCGAACGAGGAGATGCTCGACCAGCTGGTCGAGGTCGGGGCGGTGATCTGCGCCGCCGGGGAGGGGCTGGCGCCGGCCGACCGCAAGCTGTACGCGCTCCGCGACGTCACGGCCACCGTCGAGTCGATCCCGCTCATCGCCAGCTCGATCATGAGCAAGAAGATCGCCGAGGGCACCGGTGCACTGGTGCTCGACGTGAAGGTCGGCTCGGGGGCGTTCATGAAGGACGCGGAGCGGGCCGGCGAGCTGGCCCGCACGATGGTCGCGCTCGGCCAGGAGTCCGGCGTCCGGACCGTCGCCCTGCTGACCGCGATGGACACCCCGCTCGGTCTCACAGCCGGCAATGCGCTCGAGGTGCGCGAGTCGGTCGAGGTGCTCGCCGGCGGCGGGCCATCGGACGTGGTCGAGCTCACGCTGCGCCTCGCGCGCGAGATGCTGTCCGCTGCCGGGCGCGAGGACCTCGACCCCGCCCAGGTGCTCGCGGACGGGCGGGCGATGGACGTGTGGCGACGCATGATCCGCGCGCAGGGCGGCGACCCGGACGCGCCGTTGCCGCTCGCGCGGGAGAGCATGGTCCTGCCGGCCCCCGCCACCGGGGTGCTCACCCGGCTCGACGCGCTGGCCGTGGGCGTCGCCGCGTGGCGGCTCGGGGCGGGACGTGCGCGCAAGGAGGACCCTGTCCAGGCCGGGGCCGGCGTCCAGCTGCACGCGAAGCCGGGCGACCGCGTACGCGCGGGCCAGCCGCTGCTCACCCTGCACACCGACGACCCGGCCCGGTTCGGCCGTGCCCTCGAGGCCCTTCAGGGGGCCGTCGAGGTCGGCGGGAGCGTGGCCGCCCTGCCTCTCGTCATCGACAGGATCGCGTAGCACGCACCACCCAGCAGCCCCGAGGCGAGGAGGATCACCGTCGACTCCGCGCAGGTCACGATCGGCGACTCCATGCCGTCCCGCTCCCATCCGGCGACCCCCGGCCAGCCGCCGCTGCGCGCGTACGCGACGACGATCAGGCCGAGGGCGGCCGCACAGGCGAGGACGTAGCCGGGGCTGACCCACCACCGGCTGCCGAAGGCGGCCACGGTGGCCACGCCGGCGGCGAGCAACGCCCACCCGACGACCGCACGCATCACCGGCGTGTCGGCCTGGGTGGGGACGCCGCCGTAGCCGACGACGCCGAGGACGGCCACCGCCGCGAACAGGCCGTCGACGGCGAGGGCCGAGGGCAGGCCGCGGACGGGGCGCTGCGGTGGCGGCAGGCAACGTGCGGCGGCCCCCGCCCAGGTGAGGATGACCGCGGTCAGCGCCAACGCGACGAGCGCGCGCCACCACAGCGCGGTGTCGTCGCTGGCTGCCGTGACGAGCGACGCCCTGACGGGGACCGCGGCGAGCGTCATGGGGCCGAAGGCCGTACCAGCGGCTGTGATGGCGGCCAGCTCCCACTTCCCGAGACGGATCAGGCCGCTCGCGACGGCCACGGCGAGAGCGGCCACGGCGGTCATGGCCAGCACATGGGCCGGGAGGGAGTACCGCTGCCCCGCGGGCGTGGCCGACTGGGCCCACGCGGTCAGGGCGGAGAGGAGCAGGACCAGGACGACCGCCGCTGCGAGCGAGCGGGCGGCGAGACGTCGCGCCCAGCCGGGCACGCGCTGCCAGAAGTACGCCTCGCCGGGCCGGGTCCGCAGGTCCATGCCCGTCATGTCGACGGGTGTGCGCCGGCGGTGGAGGCGCCGAGGGTGTGAACCCGGTCAGGTCCCCTGGGTCGACGTCGGCTGCTGGAAGCCCAGCAGGGGCTCGCGCGGGCGGAAGGGGTCGCTGATGGGCGGTGCGGCGAGTTCGGCCCGGGGGCAGCGGGCGAGGGTCAGCCCGGCCCACGTCAGGGCGTCGTCGCAGATCGAGTCGACCGTCCAGCCCTGCTCCCGTCCGAGCCGGGTGACGGTCACCTTGTAGATGGTGATCTGGTGGCGACGTGGTGCGTCGTACATGACTGCGATCGACCCGATCAGACTGGAGCTCCCCCGAGTTCCCCCCACGCCGTCCCACGGACGGTCGTAGCGCTGCCACAGCGATGGCGTGGGGTTCCACAGCCCGCCCTTGGCCACATGCAGACGGTCCAGCTCGCGCATCACCCGCAGGGTGGAACGCTCGTCGAGGACCGCAGCGGGTCGGATGACCCGCGTCTCTTCCGTCAGCGCTGCCATGCGCAGGTTATCGGCAGGGGGCGGATCGTCTTGAGCCTCCGCGCGCGTGAGCCGGGGAGGGGCCTCGCTACCGTGAGGCCATGACGGCTCACGCGCTCACCGCCGACCGCGCGCTGCAGGCGCCCAAGGTGCTCCTCCACGACCACCTGGACGGCGGGCTGCGCCCCTCCACCGTCGTCGACCTGGCCGCGGAGCTCGGTTACCCGAGCCTGCCGACCAAGGACCCCGACGAGCTCGGGGCGTGGTTCGCCGAGGCGGCGAGCAGCGGATCGCTGGAGACCTACCTCACCACGTTCGCGCACACCGTGGGGGTGATGCAGACCCGGGAGGCGCTGGTTCGCGTCGCCGCCGAGTGCGCCGAGGACCTCGCGGCCGACGGGGTGGTCTACGCGGAGGTCCGCTACGCGCCGGAGCTGTTCCTCGAGCGTGGGCTGACCCTGCCCGCGGTCGTCGAGGCGGTCCTCGAGGGTTTCCGGCTGGGGGAGGAGCGCGCGCTGCTGGCCGGGCGGCGGATCCGCATCGGGACCCTGCTGACCGCGATGCGGCACGCCGCCCGCTCACGCGAGGTGGCCGAGCTGGTCGTGGCCTACCGCGACGACGGCGTCGTCGGCTTCGACATCGCCGGCGCCGAGGCGGGCTTCCCGCCCACCCGCCACCTCGACGCCTTCGAGTACCTCCGGCGCGAGAACGCGCACTTCACCATCCACGCCGGCGAGGCCTTCGGGCTCCCCTCGATCTGGGAGGCGCTGCAGTGGTGCGGCGCGGACCGGCTCGGTCACGGCGTACGGATCGTCGACGACATCGGGATCGACCGTGACGGCTCGGCTCGGCTCGGCCGCTTGGCCGCCTACGTCCGGGACAAGCGGATCCCGCTGGAGATGTGCCCGTCCTCCAACGTGCAGACGGGTGCGGCTGCCTCCATCGCCGAGCACCCCATCGGGCTGCTGGCGAGGCTTCGTTTCCGGGTGACCGTGAACACCGACAACCGGCTGATGAGCGCGACCTGCCTGTCCCGGGAGCTCGTGCTGCTCGGCGAGGCGTTCGGCTGGACCCTGGACGATGCCCGGTGGGTCACCATCAACGCGATGAAGTCGGCCTTCATCCCCTTCGACGAGCGGCTCGCACTCATCGATGAGGTCATCAAGCCGGGGTACGCCGCCCTCGGCGCGACCTGACCACCGTGCTCAGGGGATGGCGAGGGTCCATGCCGAGTAGGCGTGGACCAGGCCCAGCCGCTCATAGAGCCGCCGCGCCGGGTTCCCCTCGCTGACCGCCAGGGACAGCGACGGCGCTCCCGCCTCGGTCAGCAGCGCCAGCGCCCGCTGCAGCAGGGCTGCGCCCGCTCCCGCGTAGGCCGGGTCCGGGAGCCGTGCGACGTCGACCACCCAGGGGCCGCCATCCGGCGCCACCCCCTGCCGGTCGGTCACCGCGAGCAGGGCGACGACGCGCTCCTGGTCGACGACGAGGCCGCCGACCGGCAGCATCGGGCCGAGCACCTCCTCGAGGACGTACGGCCGCAGGTCCTTTGCGGCCACCTCGTCGAGGCTCGTCCGAGGGTGGTGGTCGGGGTGGCCCGGCGGGTACGCCGCCTGTACGACGACCGCGACCTCCTCGAGGGGGCGGTCCCAGCCGGTGATCCGTAGCCCGAACGGCAGCAGGGGGACGGCCCAGGCGGCCGGGGCGGGGTCGGCGATGAGGTCGCGGGAGTGGATGTGGGCGTGACGGGTCAGCACCGCCCCGCGCTCCCGCAGCGCAGCCACGAGCTGCGGATCCGTCGTCGCGGCGCGCCAGCCGGACAGCTCCCTCGCGGCCGCGTCGGCGGCCGCGTCCGGCCCCAGGGAGCCGGCCGTCACGAAGTCGGCGAAGGGTCCCCCGCCGGCTGCAAGGGGCAGGTAGCCCAGAACGAGCTCCCCGCTGTCGTCGCGGACCTCGACGTCGTCACCGTTCATGGTCTTCCCCCGATGTCATGGTCTTCCCCCGATGTAGCTCGTGGATGGTGCCCACCGTCTCGAAGCCGAGGCGCCGGTACAGCAGGCGGGGCCAGTCGTCGGCATCGGCAAGCAGGAACACGAGGTCGGCGCCGTCCCGATGGGCCCTGGCGATCGCGTGCAGGACGAGCGAACGCGCCAGCCCTCGGTTGCGGTACTCGGGCAGCGTGAGAACCATGTCCACCTCGGCGAGACCCAGCCACTGGCGCAGGTCGGCATGCGCCGCCGCGACGCCGTCGACGTACGCGAGGTAGGACACCACAGGCGCCACGTACGCATCGCGTCGGCTGACCAGCTGCTCCACGGTCGCGGACGGCATCTGCGGGTTCTCCACCCGCCAGGCGGTGCGGGCGAAGGAGCGCGTGGTCGCCTCGTCGGCCGTGCGGACGTCGATGGCGGGGTCGGGCGGGGCTACCGTCCGGGACCTGTCCAGGGCCATGACCAGCAGGGTGGACACGGTGTAGCCGGCGGCACGTGCCGCATCCGCGACCTCGGAACCGCCGCTCAGCATGAGGACCTGTCGGTGCGCCACGCCGGCCAGCGCGCTCTCGGCGAACTCCAGCAAGTCCGCGGCGTCGACGGCCCCGGTGACGACGACCTTGTTGTTGTCGTGCGAGTCCGGCCAGCGCGCATCGAGGACGGCGACCATCCCCCTCGGCCCGGGGACCACCTCGCCGGCCCGCGCGAGGGTCTCGTCGACCAGTGCCGAGACGGCGCGGCCGAAGGCGGGGTCAGACACCGATGGGGTGCCAGACGGTCTTGGTCTCCACGAAGGCGCGCAGGCGCGAGAGCCCAGGGGGCGCCGTCCAGTCGACCTCCGGCCCCTGCGTCGCTCGGAGCACCCGCTTGAGGTTGTCGGCCGCAGCGGCCTCGAGGTCAGCGGCGAGCGGCCCGGCACCGGTGAGGTCGATGGCGTTGACGTCCATGTGAGAGGCGAGAGTCGTCAGGGTCTCGGCGTTGTAGCCGGTGAGGAGGTTCACGACTCCGCCGGGGACGTCTGACGTCGAAAGCACCTCGGCGAAGGTGAGAGCCGGGAGCGGCGCCGTGCGAGAGGCGATTGCCACAACCGTGTTGCCACTGGCGATGGCTGGCGCGACCGTCGAGACCAGCCCGAGGAGGGAGGACTGTTGCGGCGCAGCGATGGCGACCACACCGGTTGGCTCGGGGACGGAGAAGTCGAAGTACGGTCCGCTCACCGCGTTCGCGCCCCCGAGCACCTGCGTGAGCTTGTCGGCCCACCCGGCGTACCAGACCAGCCGGTCGATGCTCGCGTCGACCACCGCTTCGGCCTTGCGTGCCGCCAGACCCTCACCGGCGCCGACTTCACCGACGAACTGCGAACGACGTCCCTCGAGCATCTCCGCGACGCGGTAGATGACCTGGCCCCGGTTGTACGCCGTCGCGCCGGACCAACCCGGGAACGCCTTCCGTGCCGCCTGCACGGCGTCCCGGGCGTCCTTGCGTGAAGCCAGGGCGACATTTGCCAGGAACTCGCCCTTGGCGCCGTGGACCTCGTACGTGCGTCCCGACTCGCTGCGGGGGAACGCCCCACCGACGTACAGCTTGTACGTCTTGCGCACCTCGAGCCGGCTCATGCGGAAGCCTCCGTCGCCAGGTAGGCCTCGAGGCCGTGGCGGCCGCCCTCGCGGCCGTACCCGGACTCCTTGTACCCGCCGAATGGCGACGCCGGGTCGAAGCGGTTGAAGGTGTTGGCCCACACCACGCCGGCGCGAAGCCGTGCGGCCATCGACAGGATGCGGCTGCCCTTCTCGGTCCAGACGCCCGCCGACAGGCCGTACGGGGTGTTGTTCGCCTTCTCCACCGCCTCCTCCGGCGTGCGGAACGTGAGCACCGACAGCACCGGCCCGAAGATCTCCTCGCGGGCGATCCGGTGCGCCTGCGACACCCCCGTGAACACCGTGGGCGGGAACCAGAAACCCCGGTCCGGCAACGCGCACGGCGCCGACCAGCGGTCCGCGCCCTCCTCGTCACCGGCGTCGGCGAGCGCCCGGACCCTCGCGAGCTGCTCGGCGGAGTTGATCGCGCCGATGTCGGTGTTCTTGTCCAGCGGGTCGCCGAGGCGAAGGGTGGTGAGCCGCCGTTTCAGGCGGTCCACCACGTCGTCGGCGACCGACTCCTGTACGAGGAGCCGTGAACCCGCGCAGCACACGTGTCCCTGGTTGAAGAAGATGCCGTTGACGATCCCCTCCACCGCCTGGTCCACGGGGGCGTCGTCGAAGACGATGTTGGCGCCCTTGCCGCCCAGTTCCAGGGTCAGCCGTTTGCCGGTGCCGGCTACCGCGCGGGCGATCTGGCGTCCGACCTCGGTCGACCCGGTGAACGCGACCTTGTCGATGCCGGGGTGCTCGACGACGAGGCGACCGGTCTCGCCGGCGCCGGTGAGGATGTTCACGACGCCGGCCGGCAGGTCCGCCTGCCGGCAGATGTCGGCGAACACCAGCGCGGAGAGCGGCGTCGTCTCCGCCGGCTTGAGGACGACGGTGTTGCCGCAGGCGAGGGCGGGGGCGACCTTCCACGCGAGCATGAGCAGCGGGAAGTTCCATGGGATCACCTGGCCGACGACCCCGACCGGGCCGGGGTTCGGCCCGAGCCCGGCGTACTCGAGCTTGTCCGCCCATCCCGCGTGGTAGAAGAAGTGCGCCGCTGCGAGGGGGACGTCGACGTCTCGCGACTCCCTGATCGGCTTGCCGTTGTCGAGGGTCTCGAGCACCGCGAGCTCCCGCGAGCGCTCCTGCAGGATCCGCGCGATCCGGAAGAGGTACTTGCCCCGCTCGGCCCCCGGCATCCGCGACCACACCCCGTCGTAGGCGGCGCGGGCAGCGCTCACGGCCCGGTCGACGTCGCGTGCACCGGCGGCGCTCACCTGCGCCAGCACCTGCTCGTCGGCGGGGTTCACGGTCGCGAAGACGCCGCCGTCGACCGGGTCGACGAAACTGCCGTCGACGAACAGGCCGTACGACGGCTCGAGGGTCACCACAGCCCGCGACTCCGGCGCCGGGGCGTAGGTGAACGTCTTGCCGGCCATGGGTGTCCTGTTCAGTCGAGGGTGAAGTAGTCGGGCCCGGAGTAGCGTCCGGTGGCCAGCTTGGTCCGCTGCATGAGCAGGTCGTTGAGCAGGCTGCTCGCGCCGAGGCGGAACCAGTCGGGGTCCAGCCAGTCGTCGCCGACCGTCTCGTTCACGACGACGAGGTACCGGAGCGCGTCCTTGGCTGCACGGATCCCGCCGGCCGCCTTGACCCCGACCTGTCGGCCGGTGGCGTCGCGGAAGTCGCGCACGGCTTCGAGCATGACCAGGGTGACCGGCAGCGTGGCCGCAGGGGAGATCTTGCCGGTGCTCGTCTTGATGAAGTCCGCGCCGGCCATCATGGCGAGCCAGGAGGCGCGACGGACGTTGTCATAGGTCTGCAGCTCGCCGGTCTCGAGGATCACCTTCAGGTGCACGGACCCGCACGCCTGCTTCACCGCGCGGACCTCCTCGAGGACCTCCAGGTAGCGCCCGGAGAGGAAGGCCCCCCGGTCGATGACCATGTCGACCTCGTCGGCTCCCGCGCGTACGGCGTCCCGCGTCTCGGCCAGCTTCACGTCGAGGAGCGCGCGCCCGGACGGGAAGGCCGTCGCCACGGCGGCCACCTTGACCCCGGAGGAGCCGAGCGCGGCGCGGGCGACCTCGACGAGGTCGTCGTAGACGCAGACGGCGGCCACCGGTGGCGCGCTCGGGTCGGCCGGGTCGGGCCGTCGCGCCTTCGCGCACAGGGCGCGCACCTTGCCGGGGGTGTCCGCGCCCTCGAGCGTGGTGAGGTCGACCATCCGGATCGCGAGGTCGAGCGCGAAGGCCTTGGCGTCGGTCTTGATGGAGCGGGTGGCCAGCGCCGCGGCCCGCGCGTCGGCGCCTACCTGGTCGACGCCCGGAAGCCCGTGCAGGAAGCGCCGCAGGGCGGCCTGCGAGGTCGTCGCGTCCGCCAGCACGTCCGGTCGCGTCGTCGTCGCGGTCGTCGTCGCAGTTGTCGTGGCGGTTGTCCGCACCGTCGTCGGCACCGCCTCAGCCTACGCGGGCGGAGTGGGTTCCAAGCCGGGGAAACGGTGTCATGAGGAGCGCAAGAGGCACCTCGCGCAAACGCCTGACAGTGGCTCAGCGGTTCAGTGGTATCTGCTCAACGGCTCAGCGCATCGGCGAGGTCCGCGCGGATCGCGTCGAGGTCTCGGCGCGCCCGCGCGCGGACCGCCGGGAGGTCGTCGCGGGAGGCGACCGGCAGCACGACCTCGAGATAGGACTTCACCTTCGGCTCGGTCCCCGATGGCCGGACGACGACGCGCCCGGCGCCCGCGAGGTGGAAGCGCAGCCCGTCGGTCGGCGGGAGGCCACCGAATCCCGCGGTGAGGTCGTCGACGCGCTGGACCTCGCGACCGCCGAGACTGGCCGGGGGTGCCGAGCGCAGGGCCGACATGGTCGCCGGGATGACGGCCACGTCCTGGATGCGCACCGACAGCTGGTCGGTGGCGTGCAGTCCGTGCTGGACAGCGAGGTCGTCGAGGAGGTCGAGCAGGCCGCGCCCCTTCGCCTTGAGCCCGGCCGCGAGCTCCGCGACGAGGAGAGCGGCGCTCACACCGTCCTTGTCGCGTACGGCCTCCGGGTCGACGCAGTAGCCCAGCGCCTCCTCGTAGCCGTACGCGAGCCGCGGCACCCGGCCGATCCACTTGAACCCGGTGAGCGTCTCGACGTGGGTCAGCCCGTTCGCGGCCGCGATGCGGGAGAGCAGGGAGGAGGACACGATCGAGCAGGCCAGGACGTCGCGCCCCGGCGGCAGGCCCCGTGCGAGCAGGTGCGCCGCGAGCAGGGCGCCGACCTCGTCGCCTCGCAGCATCCGGTAGACCCCGTTGCGGTCGGCGACGGCGACGGCGCAGCGGTCGGCGTCCGGGTCGTTGGCCAGCACCAGGTCGGCGCCGACGTCGGCGGCAAGGCGGAGGGCGAGGTCCATCGCCCCTGGTTCCTCGGGGTTCGGGAAGGCCACCGTCGGGAAGTCGGGGTCGGCCTCGGCCTGGGCCGCGACGACGTGGGGGTCGGGGAAGCCGGCGCGCCGCAGTGCCTCGCGAAGCACGGGGCCGCCCACGCCGTGCAGCGGCGTGGTGACGACGACGAGGTCGCGCGGGCCCCCCGGTAGCGGAAGGGACGCCACCCGGTCCAGGTAGGACTCGAGGACCGAGTCGTCGAGGATCGCCGCGTCCGCGGACCTGGGCAGGTCCCCCAGCTGCCCCACCGAGCGGATGCACGCGGCGATGCCCGCATCCGCAGGGGGCACGATCTGGGAGCCGTCGCCGAGGTAGACCTTGTAGCCGTTGTCCTGGGGCGGGTTGTGGCTCGCGGTCACCATCACGCCGGCGGACACGTCGAGGTGGCGGATGGCGTAGGCGAGGACCGGTGTGGGGAGCGGCCGCGGCAGCACGTACGCCGGCATGCCCGCACCCCGGACGACCTCCGCGGTGTCTCGGGCGAAGACGTCGGACTTGTGGCGCGCGTCGTAGCCGATGACCACCCCGCGCGTCATGCCCTGCTCACGGAGGTAGGCCGCCAGACCGGCGGCGGCCCGGGTGACCACGACCCGGTTCATCCGCGCCGGGCCGGGTCCGAGGGCGCCGCGCAGACCGGCCGTCCCGAACTCGAGGTCGCCGGCGAAGGCTGCGGCCAGGGCCGCGGTGTCGCCGGAGTCGAGCATGGCCCGCAGCTCGGCGCGCGTGTCCGGGTCGGGGTCCTCGGTGAGCCAGGCGAGCGCCTGGGCGCGCAGGTCCCTCATCGGCGCGTCACAGCCGGGCGACGACGCCGGCCAGCAGGTCGCCCATCCGCTGCGCGGCCGCCCGTCCCGCCGCGAGCACCTCCTCGTGGTCCAGCGCCGCGCCGGTGACGCCCGCGGCGGCGTTGGTGACCAGCGAGATCCCCAGCACCTCGGCGCCGGCCTCACGGGCCGCGATCGCCTCCAGGGCGGTGGACATGCCGACGAGGGATCCCCCGATGGCCGCGACCATCCGGATCTCGGCCGGCGTCTCGTAGTGCGGCCCGGGGAACTGGACGTACACGCCCTCGGGCAGCGACGGCTCGACCTCGCGGCACAGGGCACGCAGCCGTGCCGAGTACAGGTCGGTGAGATCGACGAAGCGCGCTCCCCGCAGCGGCGATCGCCCGGTGAGGTTGACGTGGTCGCTGATCAGGACGGGCGTCCCCGGTGTCCAGGCGGGGTCGAGGCCGCCGCATCCGTTGGTGAGGACGACGACCCGGGCACCGGCCGCCACCGCGGTACGCACGCCGTGCACGACGGCGTCGACGCCCCGGCCCTCATAGAGGTGGGTGCGGCCGAGGAACACCAGCGCCCGGGTGCCGGATGCGGACACGAGCGAGCGCACGATGCCCGCGTGCCCCTCGACCGCCGGGGCGGCGAACCCGGGCAGGTCGGTGACCCGCAGCTCCGCCGCGGTCGTCCCGATCCGGTCGGCGGCCGGCACCCACCCCGAGCCGAGGACCAGGGCGACGTCGTGGCTGCGGACGCCGGTGAGCTCCACGAGCCGATGCGCGGCGTCGCGCGCGAGCGCGTACGGGTCGTCCGTCACGACCGCAACGTACCGCCGCGGCTCCCGTCCTGTGGCGGCCTCTCCGTCACTCCGATGCCCGTGAGTGACGTGGCAGCCGCCACAAGTGGGCGGGGGCCGGCCGGGGGTCAGCCGATGGACCGGCAGGGCCGCCCGCGCAGCTCGGCGACGTAGTCCGCGGGCGCACCGGCGACCTCGGCCGCGTCGGCGATGATGCCGAGATAGCGGGCGGAGGGCAGGCCGCCCTCGTAGGCGTCGAGCACGTACACCCAGGCGAGCACGTCGGCCTCGAGCGTCGCGACCCGCACCCGAACCTTGCGGTAGAGCCCGATCGCGCCCCCCTCCCACTCATCGAGCGCCGCCTCGTCCGCATCGGTGAGCTCGTAGAGCATCACGTAGACCGAGCTGGTCGGGTCCTCGACGAGGGTGGCCAACGCGCCCTCCCAGCCGAGGTCCTCCCCGCCGAAGGTCAGGCGCCAGCCGAACAGCCAGCCCGAGGACAGCGGCGGGGAGGAGGGGGTGCGTTCGGCCATCTGGCGCGGGTCCAGGTTGCTGCCGTAGGCCGCGTAGACCGCCATGGCGGATCAGGGTACGGAACCCACGCCCGGGGTCGGCAACAATGGCGTCCGTGGCGCGCGTGGTGATCATCGGTGGCGGCCCGGGGGGCTACGAGGCTGCCCTGGTGGCCGCCCAACTGGGCGCCGAGGTGAGCATCGTCGAACGGGACGGGCTCGGCGGCTCGGCGGTGCTGACCGACTGCGTCCCGAGCAAGACCCTCATCGCCACCTCCGACGTCATGACCTCCGTGCGCGAGAGCGACGAGCTCGGGGTTCGTGTGGGCATCGGGCGGGCCCCCGCCGAGGGCGTTGGGGTCGACCTCGGTGCCGTCAACGACCGTGTCCTGCGGCTGGCCCATGCCCAGTCCGACGACGTACGGCAGCGCCTCGAGGCCGAGGGGGTGCACGTCGTCGTCGGGACCGCGCGGCTCGTCGACGGCGGGTCCGCGGTCGTGGCTCGCACCGCGGGCGGCGAGGAGCGGCTCGACGCCGATGCCGTCCTGCTCGCCACCGGGGCCCGCCCCCGCGAAGTCGCCGGCGCTGAGCCGGACGGGGAGCGCGTCCTCACCTGGACCCAGCTGTACGCCCTCGCGGAGCTGCCCGACCGGCTGGTCGTGGTCGGCTCGGGGGTCACGGGCGCCGAGTTCGCGTCGGCGTACGAGGCCCTCGGCAGCGAGGTGGTCCTCGTCTCCTCCCGCGACCTCGTGCTTCCGGGCGAGGACCCCGACGCGGCCCAGGTCATCGAGAACGTCTTCCGCCGGCGCGGCATGACCGTCCTCAACCGCTCGCGCGCGGCATCGGTCCGGCGTACGGCGGACGGCGTCCTGGTCTCCCTCGTCGACGGCCGGACCGTGGCCGGCTCGCACTGCCTGATGGCGGTCGGCTCGGTCCCCAACACCGAGGCACTCGGCTTGGAGGAGGCGGGCGTCGAGACCGACGAGCGGGGCTTCGTCGTCGTGGACCGCGTCTCGCGCACCTCTGCCCGTGGCGTGTACGCCGCCGGCGACTGCACTGGGGTCCTGATGCTCGCGTCGGTCGCCGCCATGCAGGGCCGCATCGCCATGCGGCACGCGCTCGGCGACGCCGTCGCGCCGCTCGCCCTGAAGACGGTGTCCTCCAACGTCTTCACCGATCCGGAGATCGCGACCGTGGGGGTCACGCAGGCCGACGTCGACGCGGGCCGGGCGGACGCGCACGTCGTGAAGCTCGCCCTGGCCGGCAACGCCCGCGCGAAGATGCAGGGCCTCCAGGACGGGTTCGTGAAGCTGTTCGCCAGCTTGGGCTCGCGTACCGTCACCGGCGGCGTCGTGGTCGCACCGCGTGCGAGCGAGCTGGTGTTCCCCATCGCGCTGGCGGTCAGCCAGCGCCTCACCGTCGACCAGCTGTCGGCGGCCTTCACCGTCTATCCCTCGCTGTCCGGGTCCGTCGCCGAGGCTGCCCGTCGCCTCCACGCCACGTCCTGACCCCCGGGAGCGGCCGGACCTGTCCACGTCCTGACCCCCGGGAGCGGCCGGATCTGTTTCGAATGAACGCGGCGTTGCTGCCGACCTAGTGGAAGAACGCCGCGTTCATTCCAAAGAAACGGGGGGGGGGCGTCAGATGAGGTACTTGGCGTAGGCCTCGGTGGTGAGGAAGGAGGGCAGGGTCTCCCCGAGGGCGACCTCGTCGAAGACGGCGCGGGCGTCGGCGAGGCGGGAGGCCGCGCGGTCCTCGGGCGCGAGGGCGGCCTCGATGGCGACGTACTCCTCGGCGAGCAGCTCGCGGACGAGGAGGCGGTCGACGGTACGCCCGTTGGTCAGCTTGGCCTCCCAGCGGATCCACTGCCACACCTGGCTGCGGGAGATCTCCGCGGTGGCCGCGTCCTCCATGAGGTGGTCGATCGCGGCGGCCCCGTTGCCACGAAGCCAGGAGTCGAGGTATCGCAGGGCGACGCGGATGTTGCCACGCAGGCCGGCCTCGGTGATGGTGCCCGGGGTGCGGTCGAAGGACAGCAGCTGCGAGGTGGTGACGTGCACCTCGGGGCGGCGCCGGGACCGCTGGTCGTCCTGGTCCCCGAGGAAGCGGTCGAACACCTCACGGCACACGGGCACGAGGTCCGGGTGGGCGACCCAGGAGCCGTCGAAGCCGTCGCCGGCCTCGCGCTCCTTGTCGGCGCGGACCTTGGCCAGGGCGACCTGCGTGACCTCGGGGTCGCGCCGGTCCGGGATGAAGGCGGCCATGCCACCGATGGCGTGCGCGCCCCGACGGTGGCAGGTCTGGACCAGCCGCTCGGTGTAGGCCCGCATGAACGGCACCGTCATGGTGATGTCGGCGCGGTCGGGCAGGACGTACTTCGGGCCTCGCTCGGCGTAGGCCTTGATGACGCTGAAGATGTAGTCCCAGCGGCCGGCGTTGAGCCCCGCGGAGTGGTCGCGCAGCTCGAAGAGGATCTCCTCCATCTCGAAGGCGGCGTGGATCGTCTCGATGAGCACGGTGGCGCGGATCGTGCCGAGCGGCATCCCCAGCGCCTCCTGCGCGTGCACGAACACGTCGTTCCACAGCCGCGCCTCGTGGTGGCTCTGCAGCTTCGGCAGGTACAGGTACGGGCCCGCGCCGCGGTCGAGCTGGCGCCGGGCGCAGTGGAAGACGTACAGCCCGAAGTCGAAGAGGCTGGCCGAGATCGGGGCGCCGTCGACGCGCACGTGCTTCTCGGGCAGGTGCCAGCCGCGCGGGCGCACGGTGATGGTGGGGACCTTCGAGCCGACCCGGTACTCCTTGCCCTCGGGGGTGGTGAAGTCGACGGTGCCGTCGAAGACGTCCATCAGGGTCAGCTGGCTGCCGACGATGTTGGCCCAGGTCGGGGACGTCGCGTCCTCCAGGTCGGCCATCCAGACGTCCGCGCCGGAGTTCAGCGCGTTGACCGCCATCTTCGGCTCGACCGGCCCGGTGATCTCGACGTGGCGACGCGACAGGCCGGCCGCCGGCGCCGCGACCTGCCAGGTCGAGTCCGCGCGGATCTCGGCGGTCTCGGGCAGGAAGTGCGGGTCGGCTCCCGCGTCGATGCGCGCGCGCCGCTCCCGGCGGGCCTGCAGCAGGCTGCAGCGGCGGTCGGCGAAGCGGGCGTGCAGGTCGGCGACGAAGGCGAGCGCGTCGGGGGTCAGCACCTCCTCGAAGCGACCCGTCACCGGGCCGGTCAGCTCGACCCGGCGGGACAGCGTGGGGACGCTCATGCGTGGCTCCCGAACTGCTCCGCCTCGGTCGAGCCCGCCAGCGCGGTGGTGTCGCTCGCCGGGTTGAGGGCGGTGGTGACGGCGTCGAAGTAGCCGGTTCCGACCTCCGCCTGGTGGCGCACCGCGGTGTAGCCGTCGTCGACGGAGGCGAACTCCGCCTGCTGCAGCCGCACGTACGCGCTCATGCCCTCGCGGGCGTAGCCGTGGGCCAGCTCGAACATCGAGTGGTTCAGCGCGTGGAAGCCGGCCAGGGTGATGAACTGGAACTTGTAGCCCATCGCGGCCAGCTCGCGCTGGAACTTCGCGATCGTGTCGTCGTCGAGCGCGGCCTTCCAGTTGAAGGACGGCGAGCAGTTGTAGGCGAGCATCTTGCCGGGGAACTGCGCGTGCAGCGCCTCCGCGAACTCCCGCGCCTGGCCGAGGTCCGGGGTCGAGGTCTCCACCCACAGCAGGTCGGCGTACGGCGCGTACGCCAGCCCGCGCGCGATGACCGACTCCATGCCTCCGCGCACCCGGTAGTAGCCCTCCGCCGTGCGCTCCCCGGTGCAGAAGCGGGCGTCCCGCTCGTCGACGTCACTGGTCAACAGCGTCGCCGCCAGCGCGTCGGTGCGAGCCACGATGAGCGACGGCACGCGGGCGATGTCCGCGGCCAGCCGGGCGGCGTTCAGGGTGCGGACGTGCTGGGCCGTCGGGATCAGCACCTTGCCGCCCAGGTGGCCGCACTTCTTCTCAGAGGCCAGCTGGTCCTCCCAGTGCACGCCCGCGGCGCCGGCCGCGATCATGGCCTTCATCAGCTCGAAGGCGTTCAGCGGCCCGCCGAAGCCGGCCTCGGCGTCCGCGACGATCGGCGCCAGCCACTCCACGTCGAGCTCCTGGCCACTGGAGACGGCGATCTGGTCGGCCCGCAGGAGCGCGTTGTTGATCCGGCGCACCACCGCCGGCACCGAGTTCACCGGGTACAGCGACTGGTCCGGGTAGGTCTGCCCCGCGAGGTTCGCGTCCGCGGCGACCTGCCACCCCGACAGGTAGATCGCCTCCAGCCCGGCCCGAACCATCTGCACGGCCTGCCCGCCGGTGAGCGCGCCCAGCGCGGGAACGTGGGTGCGAGTTTGCAGCAGCTCCCACAGCCGCTCCGCACCGCGGCGCGCCAGCGTGTGCTCCTCGTGCACCCGGCCCGAGAGCCGGACCACGTCGCGGGCGGAGTAGGTCCGCTCGATGCCCGCCCAGCGCGGGTGCGTCGCCCACTCGTGGGCCAGCAGGTCGGCCTCGGCCTGCAGGTCCGGCGCGAGGGTGGTGTCGGTGGTGGGGGCGGACATGGGGGTGCTCTCCTTGGGTCGGCGGCCGGCCTGGGCTCGCCCCGTGTACGGGCTCGTAGCCGGTTCCTCGAGATTGAGCGGAGAATCGACGTTCTTCAACGAGCTGACTCTGGAAAGAAACGCACTTCTTGTCGTATCGTGCAGACATGGCGAATGACGTGACGCTACAGCGCACGAATGGTGTTGCGGATGTCACATCCGGCGACCTCATCACCCTCGGGCGTCGGGTCCGGCACCTGCGCCGGGCGCGCGGGCTCACGCTGGAGCAGCTCGCGGCCGAGGTCCAGAGCTCACCCTCCCAGCTGTCGCTGCTCGAGAACGGCCGTCGCGAGCCTCGGCTGTCCTTGCTGCAGAACCTGGCCGCGGCCCTCGGGGTCAGCCCCGCGGAGCTGCTCGGGCCGGAGCCGCCGAGCCGCCGGGCGGCGCTCGAGATCGCCCTGGAGCGCGCCCAGCGCGGTCCGGCGTACGCCGCTCTCGGGCTGCCCGCCGTCCGTCCGGGCGCCCGGCTGCCGACCGACGCCCTCGAGGCCCTCGTCGGGCTGCACGCGGAGCTCGCCCGGCAGGCCGAGGAGCGGTCGGCGACCCCCGAGGAGGCACGGCGGGCCAACGCCGAGCTGCGCCTGGAGATGCGCGCCCGCGACAACTACTTCGAGGAGCTCGAGCGCGCGGCGGCGGACCTGTGCGCGGTCGCACCGTGGGAGGGACCGCTCTCGCAGCGGGCGCTCGGCGAGATGGCCGCCCACCTGGGGTACTCGCTCGTTCGGGTCGACGACCTGCCCGAGTCGACCCGCTCCGTGGTCGACCTCGAGAACCGGCGGGTGTACCTCCCGCAGTCGCCCGACTCCGGCGGGACCGACCTGCGGGCGCTCGCCCTGCAGGCGCTCGGGCACGTGGTGCTCGGGCACACGGTGCCCAGCGACTACGCGGAGTTCCTTCGCCAGCGGGTCGAGACCAACTACTTCTCCGCCGCGATCCTGGTCCCCGAGCGCCGCGCGCTGGAGCTGCTGCGCCGCTCGGCCGCGGCCAAGGACGTGGCGATCGAGGACCTGCGCGACGCCTTCGCCGTGTCCTACGAGACGGCGGCGCACCGGTTCACGAACCTCGCCACCCGTCACCTCGGCATCCCGGTCCACTTCATGCGCGTGCACGAGAGCGGCACGATCTACAAGGCCTACGAGAACGACGGGGTGCACTTCCCGACCGACGTGACCGGGGCGATCGAGGGCCAGCGCGCCTGCCGCCAGTGGACCGCCCGCCAGGTCTTCGCGCAGCCGGACAAGTCCATCGCCTACGCGCAGTACACCGACACCCCCAGCGGGACGTACTGGTGCACCGCGCTCACCGAGCAGACGCCGGCCGGTGAGTTCTCGGTCAGCGTCGGCGTCCCCTACGCGCACGTGAAGTGGTTCCGTGGCCGCGAGACGACGGAGCGGGCGGTGTCGCGCTGCCCCGACGAGCGGTGCTGCCGCCGGGCGCCGGAGCACCTCGCGGCCCGCTGGTCCGGGCGCGCGTGGCCGTCGGCGCGGATCCACAGCCACCTGCTGGCCGCGATGCCGCCGGGGACCTTCCCCGGCGTCGACGACACCGAGGTCTACTCCTTCCTGGAGTCGCGGGCGGGCTGATCGGCGCCGCGACACAATCGGCGCATGGCCCACCTGCGCTGCGACTTCTACTCCGACGTGCTCGGCCTGAGCACGTCGATGACCGTGATCCTCCCGCAGCAGACCGCGACCCAGATCGGCCTGGCCGGCCGAGCGTCGGACGCGCCGCCGCCGGTGCTGTACCTGCTGCACGGCCTCTCCGACGACGACACCATCTGGCTGCGCCGCACGTCCATCGAGCGCTACGTCGCGCCGCTGGGGCTCGCGGTGGTGATGCCCCAGGTGGGCCGCAGCTTCTACACCGACGAGGCGCACGGCGGGCGGTACTGGACCTTCCTCTGCGAGGAGCTGCCCGCCGTGGTCCGCTCCTTCTTCGTCGTCTCCGACCGGCGCGAGGACACCTTCGTCGCCGGGTTGTCCATGGGCGGCTACGGGGCCCTGAAGTGGGCGCTGCGTCACCCCGGCGCGTTCGCGGCCGCGGCGAGCCTCTCGGGCGCGCTCGACGTCGCCGCCCTCCAGGCCGCCCCGCCGATGCCGGAGGACCCCACGCTCATGCGCCGCGTGTTCGGCGAGCAGCCGGTGGCCGGGGGACCCGAGGACCTCCTGGCCCTGGTCGGCGGCGCGGACCCCGAGGAGCTGCCCGCCCTGTACGTCTGCTGCGGGAGGCAGGACCCGCTGCACGCGCGCAACCAGGTCTTCGTCGCGGCATGCGCGGAGGCGGGCGTACCCGTGACCACCTCCTTCGACCCCGGGGAGCACGAGTGGGGCTACTGGGACGAGAAGATCCAGGAAGTCCTTGCCTGGCTGCCCCTGAGGACGTGAGTCACGGACGCCGGGGCAGCCCCGAGGTGCTGTACGTGCGGCCGTCGAGGTCGACCGCGTACGCCTCGTAGCCCGGCTGCACCGTGAGCCAGTCCAGCCCGGGGACGCCGCACGCCACCAGTGCCGTCGCGAACGCGTCGGCGAGGGCGGCGTCGGGTCCCACCACCGTCGCCGATCGAAGCCGACGGGCCGGCCGGCCGCTTCGCGAGTCGATGACACCTGATCCCGTCGAGGTCGAGACCGCGATGTCGGTGACGTCGAGGACGGCCGTGAGGTCGGTCAGCGCGTCGGGTCGGCGTACGCCCACCGCCCAGGGCGCTCCCGCTGCGCGCTCACCGCGAACCAGCACGTCGCCGGCCGCGTCGATGCGCACGCCGGTCGCCACCGGCGCGAGCAGCTCGGCCGTCGGGCCGAGGGCCCAGCCGAGGACGATCCCGGCCGGGTCGAACCCGCCGGGCAGCCCCCAGGGGTCGAACCAGCCGTCGCTCGCCGCCCAGGCGCGCTCGCACGCCATGAGCAGGTCCTCGACGAGCGGCTCGTCGACCTCGGCGATGCGCCGGTCGCGGCGCAGCCGGGACACCGCGCTGTCGCGCCCGGGGCCGAACACGCCGTCGACCCGTCGAAGCCAGGCGGCGGCAGCAGCGGATGCGCGGTCCGCGGCTTCGTCGTCGGCCACCCCCCGAAGGTCGACGTGCAGCGTCTCGCCGAGCAGCTCGTGGCTGCGCACCAGCCGATGGCCGGCGCGCTCGACGGTACGGGTCATCCCCCCACCTCCCCTCTCGTGGCCGGGCATCGGCACTGTCGAGGCGGGGGTGTAGCCGAAATGATCACGAGTTCGCGCCTGGTGGGTGAGTGCCATGACCGCGACCCTTCTCGCCCTCGCTGGGGTCCGGCTGTGAGACCCGTGGGCGTCCCCTGTGGGTCTGCGTCGGCCGGCCAGGACCGACCCCCGGGGGGACCCTCCGGGGGCGGGCTCAGCGGGCCTGCTGGAGCGCCGCGGCGAGGGAGGACATGAACGCGCGGCTGGTGTCGGTGGCCCCCGAGACGACGGCGACCTGCGCGGACTGGGCCCGCAACGCCTCCTGGACCAGGATGGGGACGGCCCGGGCGTTGATGTAGGCCGACCGGCCATCACTGGGGGTCACCGGTACCGAGACGGCGGTGACCCGCTTGCCGCGGACGGTGACCCGCACCTGGATCGGACCCCAGCCGTTGGAGACGACCGGCCCGGTCACCGTCCGGGTGACCGGGGGCGGGGGAGCCGGGGGCGGGGCCGACCGCGTGGGGCGCGGCCGGCTGCTGCGGTGGGCCTTCGGAGACGTCGGCGCGGAGCGCGAGACCGACGCGGCGGCGTGCGCGCGTCGGTGCGAGGTCGGCGCGGGCGAGCGCGGCGACGGCGTGTTCCTCGTGCTCACCGGGGGGGCCGAGGCCGGGCCGGCCGCCAAGCCCGAGGCGTCGCTGGGGGCGGCCGGTGGGTCCGGGGTGGAGGCGGCGGGAGGTGGCGCCGCGCCGATCGCGGGGCTGCCGGCCCGGGGGGCGACGACGACCACCGCCGCAGCCCCGGCCGCGGCTGCCGCGGCCGCCAGGAGGACTCGCCTCACGCGTCCGCGCCCTCGGGCAGGAAGGCGAAGCTCTCGGCGTGCACCCGCTCCTCGGGGATCCCCAGTCGCCCCGCCTCGCGCCGGATGGCGCCCACCAGCGCCTGCGGCCCGCACACGAAGATCGTGCGGTGGCGGATGTCCGGGACGAGGGTGTGCAGGCGGTTGGCGTCGAGCGGCTGCTGGCGTCGGTCGCCCGCGAGGAGGAGGACCCTCGCGCCGTACGCCCTGGCCAGGCGCTCGAACTCATCGCGCCACAGCGCCTCCTGCAGGTCGCGGACCCGGTAGAGGACGACCGCGTGGGCGTGCCGACCCGCCTCCTCGAGGATCGCGCGCACCGGTGCGACGCCGACCCCGCCGGCCACGAGCAGCAGCTTCTGGCCGTGCAGCTCGCCGTGGGGGGCGCTGTGGAAGCGCCCGTACGGTCCTTCGACCGCGACCCGCGCACCCGGGCGGAGGTGCCGCAGCGCCTGCGAGTGCGGACCGACCTCGCGGGCGGTGACCCGGATGAAGCGCGAGTTCGGCACCGAGGACAGCGAGTACGGGTGCGCGCGCCACCACAGCCCCGGGACGAGGAAGCGCCAGAGGAAGTACTGACCGCCGTGCGCCTCGAGGTCGCGCAGGTGGGAGCCGGTGAGGTAGACGCTGACGATGCCGGGCGCCTCCTCGACCACGGAGTGCACCCGCAGCTCGTGGTACAGCGACGTCGCGACCGGTCGCAGCACCCGGCCCCACACGACCATGAGGGCGACCGTCACGAACAGGGCGAGCCACAGCCGTTTGGTCAGCGGGTGCGTCACGAAGCTGGCCCCGTTCATGACCTCGTGGCCGTACGCCAGGAGCACCGCGGCGTAGGTCGCGAGGTGGGTCAGCCACCACGTGACGTAGCGCAGCCGTCGGCGCACGCCAGGGACCGCGAGCACCCCGATGACGGCGAACACGGTGAAGGCCAGCGTGGCCCGCAGCATCGCCGGGTACCCGGTCACGATCCGCCAGGCCTCGGTGAGCGGGCTGACCTGGTCTGCCGCCGCATAGCCCCAGACGACGAGGGCGACGTGCGCGAGCAGCAGGTAGAGGGTGGCCGCACCGAGGCGGCGGTGGGCGTGCAGCAGCCGGTCGTGGCCGAGCCGCCGCTCGATCGAGGGCAGGCGCGCGGCGAGGGCCACGGTGCACAGCGCGAAGTACGCGGCCAGCAGGCCGGCGCAGCGGCCCAGGAACGTGGCGATCCCGCCCGGGCTCGAGGCGAAGCCCGGCGCCTCGCCGACCCAGGCAAGACCCGTGACGACCCCTGCTCCGAGTGCCACGATGCCCACGCCGAGGTCCACCCGTCGGGGGCCGGGCAGGACGGTCGTGTACGCCGAGGCCGGAGCCGGGGTCGTCACGACCTGAGCGTTCCCGAGCCCTCTGAGAGCCCTCTTAGAGCGCGCGTCGGTCAGGCGTCCTCGATCTGGCACCGGACGCCCTTCAGGCGTCCTCGATCTGGCACCGGACGCCCGTCAGGCGTCCTCGATCTGGCACCGGACGCCCGTCAGGCGTCCTCGATCTGGCACAGCACGGCCCCCGTGGCCACGGAGGCGCCCACCTCGGCGGTGAGCCCGCGGACGACGCCCGAGCGGTGGGCGTTGAGCGGCTGCTCCATCTTCATCGCCTCGAGCACGATCACCAGGTCGCCCTCGGCGACGGAGTCGCCCTCGGCGACGAGGACCTTGACGACGGTGCCCTGCATCGGAGCCTCGAGCGCGTCGGTTGAGGCGATGGCCTTGGCCTTGCGGGCCCCGGTGCGCCGCGGCGGGCCCTGGGTGGGGGCGGGCGCCGAGGTGCCGAGCCCGGCGGGCAGCACCACCTCCAGCCGCTTCCCGCCGACCTCCACCACCACCGCCTCCCGCCGCTCCTCCTCCGGCCGCGCGGAGGGAGCGGTGAAGCGCGGGATCGTGTTGTCGAACTCGGTCTCGATCCAGCGCGTGTGGATGCGGAACGGCTCGTAGGGGTCGGCCGGGGCGAAGGCTGGGTCGTCGACGACGACGCGGTGGAAGCTCAGCGCCGTCGCCATGCCGTCGACCTCGAACTCGCGAAGCGCGCGCCGGGAGCGCTCGAGGGCCTGCTGGCGGGTAGCACCCGTGACGATGAGCTTCGCGAGCAGGGAGTCGAAGTTCTGGCTGATGGTCGTGCCCGCCTCGACGCCGGAGTCCAGCCGCACGCCCGGTCCGGACGGCGCGCGCCAGGTCGTGATCGTTCCGGGCGCGGGCAGGAACCCGCGGCCGGGGTCCTCGCCGTTGATGCGGAACTCGATCGCGTGGCCACGGGGCTGCGGGTCGTCGTACCCGAGCGTCTCGCCCTCGGCCAGCCGGAACATCTCGCGCACCAGGTCGATGCCCGTGACCTCCTCGGTGACCGGGTGCTCGACCTGCAGGCGGGTGTTCACCTCGAGGAAGGACACCGTGCCGTCCTGGCCGACGAGGAACTCGCACGTCCCGGCGCCGACGTAGCCCGCCTCCTTGAGGATCGCCTTCGAGGCGCGGACGATCTCCGCGTGCTGAGCCTCGGTGAGGAAGGGCGCGGGCGCCTCCTCGACCAGCTTCTGGTGGCGGCGCTGCAGCGAGCAGTCCCGGGTGGAGACCACGACCACCCCGCCGTGCCGGTCGGCCAGGCATTGGGTCTCCACGTGCCGCGGGTTGTCCAGGTAGCGCTCGACGAAGCACTCGCCGCGGCCGAAAGCCAGTACGGCCTCACGGACGGCGGAGTCGTAGAGGTCGGGGATCTCCTCGAGGCTGCGGGCCACCTTGAGACCGCGCCCGCCGCCGCCGAAGGCGGCCTTGATAGCCACGGGCAGCCCGTGCGTCCGCGCGAAGTCCACCACCTCCTGCGCGCCGGCGACCGGGTCCGGCGTGCCCGGCACGAGGGGGGCCTGCGCCCGTTGGGCGATGTGGCGTGCCTTCACCTTGTCGCCGAGCGCCTCGATGGCCGCCGGCGGCGGGCCGATCCAGGTCAGTCCGGCGTCGATGACCGCCTGGGCGAAGTGGGCGTTCTCGGACAAGAACCCGTAGCCGGGGTGGACCGCGTCCGCGCCGGCGCGCGCCGCCACGTCGAGCAGCTTGTCGACGACGAGGTAGGTCTCGGCGGCGGTGCTGCCGCCGAGGGCGTAGGCCTCGTCGGCCGCCCGTACGTGCAGGGCGTCGCGGTCGGGGTCGGCGTACACGGCGACGCTGCCGATGCCCGCGTCGGCGCACGCGCGGGCGACCCGGACGGCGATCTCGCCGCGGTTGGCGATGAGGACCTTGCGCACGTGGCGGAGCCTAGTGTCCTCGGCTTGACGTTCGCTGCCGGACCGGTGGCCCGGGCACACCCACCCTCTAGGGGAGCGCCGCGGCGCGGACGCAGAGCACGTCGGGCATCCGCTGCCCGGCGAGGGTCCAGCCCTCCCCCTCGTCGGCGCTGACCCAGACCTCTCCGCCGCGGGTGCCCACGTAGATCCCCAGCGGGTCGGCCCCGTCGGTGGTGAGCGCATCCCGGAGCGAGATCGTCCAGCAGTGGTCGGGCAGGCCCGCCGACGCCGCGGCCCAGGAGGAGGCGCCGTCCCCGGTGCGCCACACCTGCAGCTGCCCGTCCGGGGGCAGCCGGTGCGCGTCGGCGACGAGCGGGACGAGGTAGGCCGTCCCCGCGCGCCGTGGGTGCGTCGCCACCCCGAAGCCGAAGTCCGCGGGCAGGCCCGCTGTCGCGAGCGACCAGGTGCGGCCGTCGTCGGTGGAGGTGAACACTCCGCCGTGGTTCTGCGCGACGAGGTGGTCGGGGTCGTCGGCGAAGCGGGCGACCTTGTGCACGCACTGGCCGAACTCGGGATAGCGGTCGGGCATGAACCGCGCCTCGATGCCGGTGTTGGACGCCGACCAGCTGCTGCCGCCGTCCTCGCTGCGGTAGACCCCGCCGGCGGAGATCGCCACGAGCAGCCGGTCCGGGTCCCGGGGATGCGGCAGGACCGTGTGCAGGCACATGCCCCCGGCCCCGGGGTTCCACTGGGGCCGGTGCGGGTGGTCCCAGAGCCCACGGACCAGCTCGAAGCTCTCGCCGCCGTCGACGGAGCGGAACAGCGCCGCCGGCTCCACGCCGGCCCAGACCTCCTCCGGGCGCTCGGCGGGTCCCGGCTGCAGCTGCCACACCTGCTCGACGGACGCACCCAGGTCGGCGGGGAAGCGCACGGCGCCACGTTCCAGCTCGGTCCAGGTCTCGCCCAGGTCGTCCGAGCGCACCACCACCGGTCCCCAGTGCTGGCTGTGGGCCCCGGCCAGCAGCCGAACGGGGTCACGCCGGGTGTCGATGCCGACCCCCGCGACTGCCTGCATCCCCAGGTGCGGATCCGACCAGGACCAGTCGACCCGGTCGGTCGAGGTGGCCAGGAACAGGCCCTTCTTCGTGCCGACCGCCATCAGGTACCTCGTCATGGCAGGCGATCCTCGTCCTCGCCACCGACAGGCCTCAACGCCTCCCGCGGCTGCGTTCGCAGGTGCGGTCGTCCCATGGTCGAAGGTCCGCGCACCTGCGGGTCAGGAGGTCCGCCACACGTCAGTGACGGCGACGCCGGCCTGGGCCAGCATGCGGCGCAGGAGGGGCAGGGACAGGCCCACGACGTTCGACGGGTCCCCGTCGACCCCGTCGACGAACCAGCCGCCGAGCCCGTCCAGGGTGAAGGCGCCGGCCACCCGCAGCGGCTCGCCGCTGGCGACGTACGCGTCGATCTCGTCGTCACCGACGTCGGCGAAGCGCACGACGGTCGACGCCGCGGCCGCGGCCTCCTGCCCTCGGTGGATCACGCAGTGGCCGGTCCGGAGCACCCCGTCACGGCCCCGCATCATCCGCCAGCGCAGCCGTGCCTCGGCGGCATCGGCGGGCTTGCCGTACGCCGTCCCGTCGAGGTCGAGCACCGAGTCGCAGCCGACCACGACGGCGTCCGGGTCGGCCAGCCGGTCGGCGACCGCGCGCGCCTTGCGGCGGGCCAGCTCCAGGGCGACCGCCTCGGGCGGGCCGTCCACGCCGTCCTCGTCGACCCCGCTCACGACGACCTCGGGCGACACCCCGGCCGCACGGAGCACCCCGAGCCGGCCGGGGGAGGCGGAGGCGAGCACGAACCTCACGGCGACGCCCACCATCGGTGCGCCACCAGCTCGGCGACGACCACGTCGGCGAGCAGCCGTACGTCGTCGACGTCGTCGTGGGCGTAGCGCAGGCCGTACGCCGACCCGGCCGGGTCCGCACCAACCGTGACGACGGTGGAGCCGCGCTGCGCCGTCCAGCCCAGCAGCTCGCCGTCCTGCGCCGATCCGGCGAGCAGCAGCAGCCGGTAGTCCAGGGTCTTGGTCAGGTAGACGTCGACGTGGTTCCAGTCGCCGGTCTCGCAGGCGGTCGAGGGGCGGCGGGGCCCTTCGCGGACCATGAGCGCCGACTGCTGCGCTGTGCCGAACCGGCGGGCCGGCGCCGCGATGTACACCCCGGCCGGCCCGTCGAGGTGATCCGCGACGGCTGGCAACCACCGATCGCGGCGCGACATCAGATCGGCGGTGGCATCGACCGCCGCCTCGAGGACCGGTGTGAGGTCGCCGAGCCGACCGGTCGCAGTCTTCTCGAGCGCCAGAAGCACGGCCTGGGTGTGGGTGAAGCTCCGGCAGGCGACACCTCCCTCCTCGGGGCCGCACAGCAGCGGCACGGTCTCGATGGCGAGTCCGTCGAGCGGGCTGCCGCCGACCTCGGTGACCGCCAGGACGCGGGTCCGCCCGCGGTATCGCTCGGTGGCGTCGAGGGTCTCCGGCGAGGTCCCCGAGGCCGACACCGCGACGACGAGCTGCCCGGAGCGCGGTGGTGGCAGCAGGTCGCTGGAGGCCAGCTCGGCGGTGGCCCGCAGCCCGTGCGCGCGCATCCGCGCCGCCGCGACACCCGCGGCGTACGCGGAGGAGCCCATGCCCAGCAGCACGATCTCGTCGATCCCGTCCAGCAGCCGCGTGAAGGGCCGGGCCTGGACGAGCACGTCCGCGAGGTACGCGAGCGTCTCGGGGCGGCGTTCGACGTCGGCGAGGAATCCGGCCGGGTCCATGGGCGCAGTCTGTCCGCGCGTCAGCCGAGCAGCGCCGGCAGCGCGGCGTCCGGGACGTAGAGCCAGCGGGGCAGGTGACGCGCGGCGTAGACGTACTCGCGGCACTCCTGCTCGACCGCGAAGGGGGCCAGCAGCCGCTCGTCGAAGCGGTCCGCGTCCGCACCCAGGGTCTCGAGATAGCTCGCCAGGAACGTCTCGTGGGCCGTCGCGATCCACGCCTCGACGCGGCTGGCGTCGGCGTCGGGCGCGTGTCGCAGCGCGACCCGCCCGACGTGGTCCAGCGATGCCAGCATCCCCGCGACGTCACGCGCCGTCGGCTGCGGGGCGAGCCGCTCGGCTGGCGGCAGTACCGGGTTGCCGTCGAAGTCGTTGACGGCGTACCCGCCCTCCCAGCGCAGCACCTGGCCGACGTGCAGGTCGCCGTGCACCGGCTGGACCGGCGTGCTGTCCACCTCGGACAGCACGGCGAGGCTCGCCCGGGCCTTCGGCGCGAGGGCGCGGAGGCGCTCGCCCTCTGGGCCACCCGTCAGGGCGAGCGCCTCCTCCAGGGTGTCGAGGGCTCGCTGGTGCCAGGTCCGCACGCGCGCCGCGTCCGCCGTGCCCCCGGGGTGCCGCTCGAGGGAGGAGGGTGTCGCGAGCGCGTTGTGCATCCGCGCGACCAGCCCGCCCAGGTGACGGGCCGCCGCGAGGACGTCGACGGCGTCGCCGCGGGCGTAGCTGCGGACGTCCTCGACGTAGAAGTCCCAGCCGTCACGTGCGCCCGGCAGGTGGCTGGTGACGGCGGCGAGCAGCACGGGCGTCCCGAAGTCCGCGTCCAGGTAGACCTCGCCCAGCGGCGCCGGCTGCTCGGTGAAGCCGACCTCGGCGAGATGCACGGTACGTCGTGGCGCGGGCGAGGCGGACGCGGTCGGGTGGACCGTCCACTTCACGACGACGGCATCCCCGCTCCCGACGCCGCCCACGATCACCGAGTACTGGGTCTGGTCCACGGTTATCGGCGTCTCCGTCGGTGCGGCGGGCGCCGGCCCGCCCCGCCAGACGCCCCGCAGCCGCCCGACCCTGACGCCGTGACCGACCGTCGTCCCGGTGACGAGGCCGGAGGTCCCGGCGGCGAGGCCGGAGACCAGCGCGGCCGAGTCGCCGTCGACGACCTCCACCCACCAGCCGTCCGGACCCTCGTGGACCGCCGGCTCGATCACCCCGTGCTCGATCACCCGATGCTCGATCGCCCCAGGCCGACCCGTTCGATCACGTCGGCTCCCCGCATCAGGCCGTCTCGCCCGCGGACCGCGGCGCCGATGCGCTCCAGGCGGGCCCGCAGGACCGCGTCGTCGGCGATGCGGTCCACGGCGCCGACGAGCTCGTCGTCGTCGACGCCGTAGGTGTCGAGCCGAAGGCCGTACCCGAGCTCGTGGACGCGCTGGGCGTTGTCGTACTGGTCCCAGAAGAGCGGCAGCACGACCATGGGCTTGCCGAAGTGGAACGCCTCGGTCGTCGTGTTGTTGCCGCCGTGGGTGATCACCAGGTCGACCTGCGGCAGGACCGAGGTCTGCGGCACGAACTCCGCTCCCCACATCGTGTCCGGCAGGTCCAGCTCGTCGTGGCGGGGTCCCTTCGAGACGATGAAGCGGTGCCGGCTGCGGCCGAGCACGGCCACGAGCCGACGCATGAGGTCGACGTCCGCACTCCCCAGGGAGCCCAGCGAGAGGTAGACGAGCGCGCTGCCCTCGGGGCGCTCGCGAAGCTGCTCCGGCACCTCGAAGGTCGCGTCGGTGCGCCGGACGCTCGAGTCCAGCCGGTGCCAGGTCCGGTCGAGGGGGCGCGCGTCGGTGTAGTCCGCCTCGCGCGGGAAGACGTACAGGTTGGCCGTCGGCGAGGTGTGGACGAACTCCAGGTCGGGAAGCGGCGCCGCGCCCTGCTCCTGCACCCACGCGTCGAACTCCTGCCACATCGGGCGGTGGGTCCGGTCGTACTCGGCACGGAACGCGGCCCAGACGGACGGGTCGGCCGCGGGCAGCCCGGAGTACGCCGGGGGGATGCCTGGCCCGGGGACCTCGAGGGGGTTGCAGGAGACGATGCGCACGAAGGGGGCGCCGTACGTCGTCAGCGCCGGGAACGCCACCACGTTGTCCTCGACCACGACGTCGGGGCGAACCCGCTCGAGGATCTCGCGCAGCTGCGGCTCGCAGTAGCGCGCGCCGTCGATGAGGGCCTGCCACGTCGGCCGCATGAACGTCTCGAGCTGCTCGATCGTCGGCTTGCGGAACTCCGGCGCGGTGTCGCGGATGAAGTCCTTCCAGAACTGCCCGGCGTCGCCGCCGTCACCGTCCGCCGGCGGAGGAGCGAGGTGGACGAGGTCCTCCTCGAAGCCCAGCGCCGCCAGCCGGCCCTGCCAGGACGCCTCGGCCGCGAAGACGACGCGGTGACCGCGCCGGCGCAGCACGTCGCCGATGCCGATGCAGTTGTTGGTCGGCCCGTACGCCGACTCGGGCATGAACAGGACCGTCAGGGGAGCGCCCGCGGCGCCGTCGCCGACCATGGGAGGCATTCAACACGCGTCAGCGCGGGTAGCCCGATGCCAGCCACGACCCGCGTCCGGGGCCGAGGGGCGGCCTGATGTTGCGCGAGGGGCGCGCCCACCACGACCGCGCCGGCTGTGGCCGGCGTTCGGTGCGCTGCCGGGCCGCCACCACGGCGAGGGCCGCGACGAGCGCCGCGACCTCCTCGTCGCTGGCGTGTCCCCGCACGACTCGTACCGAGGGGGGATCGGCGCTCACAGGGGGATGTTCCCGTGCTTGCGCGGCAGCCGGTTGCCCCGCTTGGTCCGCAGCGTGCGCAGCGCCCGCACGATGTGTTCACGGGTCTGGGAGGGCTCGATCACGGCGTCGACGTAGCCTCGCTCGGCGGCGATGTAGGGGTTGAGCAGGGTGTCCTCGTAGTCGTTGATGAGGCGAGTGCGGGTGGCCTCGACGTCGTCGGCCTCGCGCAGCTCCGAGCGGTACAGGATGTTCACCGCCCCCTGCGCCCCCATGACGGCGATCTGCGCGGTCGGCCACGCGAGGTTGACGTCCGCGCCGAGGTGCTTGGAGCCCATGACGTCGTAGGCACCGCCGTACGCCTTGCGCGTGATGACCGTGACCAGCGGGACGGTTGCCTCCGCGTAGGCGTAGATGAGCTTGGCGCCGCGCCGGATGATGCCGTTCCACTCCTGGTCGGTCCCGGGGAGGAAGCCGGGGACGTCCACGAAGGTCAGCACCGGGATGTTGAACGCGTCGCAGCAGCGCACGAACCGGGCTGCCTTCTCCGAGGCGTCGATGTCCAGGGTGCCCGCGAGCTGCATCGGCTGGTTGGCGACCACCCCGACGGAGCGTCCCTCGACGCGCCCGAAGCCGATCACGATGTTCGGGGCGAACAGCGGCTGCACCTCGAGGAAGTCGCCCTCGTCGAGCACGGCCTCGATCACCTTGCGGATGTCGTAGGGGTGGTTCGCGGCGTCGGGGACCAGCGTGTCGAGCGCGAGGTCCTCCTCGGTGGGGGTGAGGTCCGCGGGCTCGTCGAATGTCGGCGGCTCGTCGAGGTTGTTGCTGGGCAGGAACGACAGCAGCGCCTTGACCAGGTCGATGGCCGCCGCCTCGTCCGGTGCGATGTGGTGGGCGACGCCGCTTCGTGAGTTGTGGGTACGTGCTCCGCCGAGCTCCTCGAACTCCACGTCCTCACCCGTCACCGTCTTGATGACGTCGGGCCCGGTGATGAACATGTGCGAGGTCTGGTCGACCATGACGACGAAGTCGGTGATCGCGGGGGAGTAGACCGCCCCGCCAGCGCAGGGGCCCATGATGAGCGAGATCTGCGGGACCACCCCGCTCGCGTGCACGTTGCGCTTGAAGATCTCGGCGTAGAGGCCGAGCGCGGCGACACCCTCCTGGATGCGCGCCCCGCCCGAGTCGTTGATGCCTACCACGGGGCAGCCGATGCGCAGCGCGAGGTCCATGACCTTGACGATCTTCTCGCCGTAGACCTCGCCGAGGCTGCCGCCGAAGACGGTGAAGTCCTGCGAGAACACCGCGATGGGCCGCCCGTCGACCGTGCCGTAGCCGGTGACCACGCCGTCGCCGTACGGGCGCTGCGCCTGCAGCCCGAAGTTGGTCGTCCGGTGGCGGGCCAGGGCGTCGAGCTCGACGAAGGAGCCCTCGTCGAGCAGCATCTCGATGCGTTCCCGCGCCGTCCCCTTGCCGCGGGCGTGCTGCTTCTCGATGGCGACGACCGACCCGGCGTGGAAGGCCTCGTCGACCTTGTGCCGCAGCTGGGCGAGCTTGCCGGCGGTCGTGTGCAGGTCGGGGATCTCGGGGGGCACGGGCTCGGCGACCATGGGCGTGTGCGTCTCCTCGGCAGCGGCGGCGGCCAGCGGGCCGTAGCGTAGTCCGGTGCTCGAGACGCTGGACGCTCAGCGGGTCGAGGAGCTGCTGCGGCCGGGCGGTCCGTGGACCCGGCTGGCGTTCGTCGCCGAGACCGGGTCGACCAACACCGACCTCGCCCACTGGGCGCGGGAGGGGCGTGCCGAGGCCGGCACGGTGCTCGTGACCGAGCTGCAGCGGGCCGGGAAGGGCCGGCAGGGACGTGGCTGGCAGGCTCCGCCCGGACGCGCGCTCACCTTCTCGTCACTGCTGCACCCGAAGGTGCCCGCACCGCGCTGGGGCTGGCTCCCGCTGCTCGCCGGCATCTCCCTGCGCGACGCGGTCACCGAGGCGACCGGCGTGTCGGCCCGGTTGAAGTGGCCCAACGACCTGCTCGCGCCCGACGGACGCAAGCTGGCGGGGGTCCTCGCCGAGCGGGTCGAGGTGGGCGAGGCCGCGCTGGCCGTGATCGGGATCGGTCTCAACGTGTCCCAGCGCGACGACGAGCTGCCGGCACCGTCGGCCACGTCGCTCGTCCTCGCCGGAGCAGGTGAGGTGGACCGTGAGTCACTTCTGGCGCGGATCCTCGACGAGCTGGGCGCGCGGCTGCTCGCCTGGGAGGCGGCGGGCGGGGACCCGGACCAGGGACTGCGGAAGGCGTATCGGCAGTGCTCGGCGACGCTGGGCACCCTGGTGCGCGTGGCCCTGCCGACGGGCGACGTCCTCGCCGGCACCGCGCTCGACGTGGACCACGAGGGGTGCCTGGTCGTGCGTCCCGAGGGCTCAGCCGAGGTCGTCGCTGTCGCGGCCGGGGACGTGGTGCACGTCCGCTGAGTGTGTCGGGACCCTCGTTCTGCCACCATGCTTGGCCATGGCCTACCCAGCGAAGCTGCTCGCCTCCGGAGAACGGATCGAGTTCGAGATGCGTCAGCACTGGCGCGCCCTGGTGACGCCGGCCATCGTGCTGGTGGCGATCGTCGCCGGGACGACGTACCTGCTCACCGTCATGCCCGGGGGCGACACCGGCAAGTACCTGACCTGGCTGGTGCTCATCGTGGCGCTGGTGCTCATCGTGCGCTACGTGGTCAAGCCGTTCCTTGGCTGGATGACCAGCCAATACGTCTTCACCGACCGCCGCATCATCACCCGTACCGGGATCCTCTCGCGCAGCGGGCGTGACATGGCGCTGTCGAAGGTCAACGACGTCTCCTTCGACTACAACCTGCTGGAGCGCCTGCTGAACTGCGGGACCCTGAGGGTCGCCTCCGCCTCCGACGACGACCTCGTGATCAGCAACCTGCCGCACGTCGAGGAGGTGCAGCGCGAGATCTACCGGCTGCGCGAGGCCGACGACGAGCGCCGCCGCGCGGGCGGCCACGGGGAGGCGGCCGTCTCGGACGACTGAGCCCTGTCGCCGCGGCCCTGTCGCCGGCGCTGCTCCGGGCGGGTGAGACTCGCCCTTCCCGGGCGGCGTTCGGGGGACGTAGCGTCAGGCCCCAGTCTCGACCGGCCGAGGACGATGCCGGGGGATCCTTCCGCGTGTCGGGAGGAGATGCTGTTCTAGGGAGCGGTCGAGCAGCGGCCGGCCGGGAGGTGGGTAGCCGTGGAGGGCGAGGTCACCCTCGGGCATCCGCCTGTCGACAGGCAGACGGACACCTCGCGCCGACTCGCCGCCCTCGTCGAGATCGCCAAGGTCGTCGCGAGCGCGGAGGCCTTCGACGAGGTGCTGCGGCTGACCGCCGAGGCCGCTCTGCAGGCGCTCGGGGCGGCCAGCGTGTCGGTCTCGGTCTGGGAGCGCGACCGGGGCCGGGTACGCGCGCTGCTCAACGTGGGCGACCTCGGCCCGGGCGAGGTCCCGGAGCCGGTCGATGAGTTCTACCTGGTCGACGAGTACGGCGTCGTCGAGCCGCTCTTCGAGGACGCCATCCCCTATCTGCAGACGCTGCACGACGACCCCTCGAGTCCCGGGATCGACGCCGGGGTCGCCGGCCTGCTGCGCCAGCTCGGCAAGGGCTCGTGCATGGGGGTCCCGATCGTCCTCGAGGGCCGGGTCTGGGGTGAGCTGTTCGCCACGCGCTACGTGGAGGACCCGCCCTACACCGCCGCCGACATCGACTACGCGCTGGCCGTGTCCGGCCAGATCGCGGCCGGCGTCGCGCAGGTCCAGCACCTGGAGCGGGTGGCCCGGCTGGCCTACACCGACCCGCTGACCGGTCTGGCCAACCGCCGGGCCATCGACGACCGGCTGGACGCGGCGCTGGCCCACCACCGCCTCGACCAGCGGACCGTCAGCCTCGTCGTGGTCGACGTCAACGGGCTGAAGCGGATCAACGACCAGCGCGGCCACGACGCCGGCGACCGCGCGCTGGTGCACGTGGCCGGGCTGCTGTCCGCCGCGGCCGGGCTCGCGCCGGGCAGCCTGGCCGGGCGTACCGGCGGCGATGAGTTCTGCGTCGTCCTGGAGGGCAGCGACGCCGACCTCGCCGCGATGGTCGCCGAGGACCTCTGTCGTCGGGCCGCCGCCAGCCTCGACGAGGGCGTCGCCTGCGGCGTGGCGTCGACCGGTGACCCGGTCGGCCCCGTGGAGACCCCGGCCCGGCTGTTCCGGCTCGCCGACGCCGCCCAGATGCGCGCCAAGCGCAGCCGGTCGCGCCGCCCGGTCATCGCCGGGCGAGGGCTCCCGGATGACGCCACGGTGCGGTTGGCCGACGTACGCACCCCTGCCGGGCACGATCGTCGACGGCTGCGCTCGCGCAAGACGGCCGACGCGGTCCGCGTTCTCGACGACGTCGTCGAGTCCCTCGACCACCACCCGGGCCGCGACTCCGCTGGCCGCATGGAGGTGGTGGCGGACACCGTCGCCCGCCTCGTCGACGCCTCTGCCTGGTGCGTCAGCCACGAGCTGCCCGGGACCGGCGTCGTCGGCACGGTGACGTTCTCCTCCTTCCGCAGCTCGGCCGACCACGCCGCGGGACGCAGCGAGTTCTGGAACCCGGCCAACTCCGACTACGCGCTGGCGGACTACCCGGTGACGGCGGCCGCGCTGGACGGCGCCGGCGTCGTCCTCGACGTGGCCAGCGCCGACTGCGACCCGGCTGAGCAGACCCTGCTGGCGGGTGCGGGCTACACGCGCAACCTCATGGCCGGCGGGCGGGACCGCGACGGCGTGGGCTGGCTGCTCGAGGTCTTCACCGACGAGATCAGCGCCGGAGTCGACCACCTCGGACCCACGCTGCGCGCCCTCGTGGCCGTCGCGCTCGCCGGGCCGTGACCGGACCCGACCGCGTGCCGGCCGGCCCGGGGGCGTCGGAAGCGGGCGACCGGCTGGCCGGGTTGGCCCGCCTCGCCCGGGCCCTGGTACCCGCGCGCACCGTGGTCCAGGTCGCCGAGGTCGCCGCCCACGAGGCGCGCTTCGCCTTCGGCGCCCGCATCGCCGCGATCGGGCGCTTCGAGCTCGAGCGTGGCTCGCTGCGGGTGCTGGTCACGGCGGGGGACCTGAGCGCGGCGGAGCGCGCGCGCCACGCCGACGACGTACGCACCCTCGCCGACCACCCCGAGTTCGCCGCCCTCGCCGCCGACGCCGCCCCGTGGGTGGCCTCCCTCGACGACCCGCTCGTCTCGCCGGCCGCCCGCCAGGACCTCACGTCGGACGGCAGCCGGTCCGCGCTCGGCGTGCCGATCGTCCACGACGGCAGCGTCTGGGGTGCGCTGCTCGTGCGCCGCGGTCCCGACGCCGCCTCCTTCGGCCCCGGTGACCTGGACTTCGCGGTCGCCTTCGCCGGGCTGATCTCGGCGGGTCTCGGGCAGGTCGAGCACGTGGCCCGGGTCCGGCGCCTGGCCTACTCCGACCCGCTGACCGGGCTGGGCAACCGCCGGCTCATCGAGGAACGCCTCGAGCGCCTGCTCGGGTCCGCCGACCACGGCCCGGTCGCCCTGGTGATGGCCGACGTCAACGGCCTCAAGGCGGCCAACGACGCCTTCACCCACGCCCAGGGCGACCAGGCGTTGCGGGCCATCGCGGCCGCCCTGTCACGAGCGGCCGGGCGGCACCCCGGCTCGCTGGCGGGGCGCATCGGCGGGGACGAGTTCTGCGTCGTGGTCGAGGGCGACGCCGACGACGCGCTCGCGGTGGCCGAGGACTTCCTGCACCTGGCCACCGACGTCCCCTACATCCGCGGCGTGGCCGTCGGCGTGGCCAGCAGCAGCCTCGCCCCCGGCCCGGTCACCCGTGAGCAGCTGCTCTCCTGGGCGGACGAGGCGCAGTACGCGGCCAAGGCGGCCGGCTCGGCGCGACCGGTGGTCGCCGGTCGCGACGCGGTCGGCCGCCCCGAGCGGCGCCGTTGGCGTGGCCGGCCGGGCTCGGACCTGCTGCCCCGCGTCCTCGCGGACCTGGCCAGGGAGGCCGGTCCCAGCCCCGCGGACCGTCTGGCGTTCTTGGCGCGGACGATCTGCGAGGAGGTCGGCGCGGAGTCGTGGGTCGTCTCCCGCGTGAGCGACGGCGCCGCCACGCCGGTGGTCTCCTCCGCGGGCGAGCCCCGGATGGCGTTGCCGTGGCCGTCCGGCGCGGTCTGGGTACGCGCGGCCGCCACGTCGGGGGCCGAGCTCCTCGCGGGCGACCCGGACGCGCCGCTCGCCGAGGTGCGGGGGCGGCTGCGCGTCGGTTTCGTGCAGGTGGGCGACTGGGTGGTCGAGCTGGCCTCCGACGCCGACGCCACCCTGCTCGGCGTCCTGCCGACCCTGCGCGCTCTCGCCGCCGTCGCCGTCGTCGGCTGACCGCCCCCCTGGCACCCCACCCCTCTGGCAACTCCACCCCTCTTTGATGCGATGAACGCGGCGTTCTTCCAATAGGGCCGACGGAACGCCGCGTTCAGTCGCGATCGGCGGGTCCGGGGATGGGCGGGTCCGGGGTCGGGCGGGGCTGGGGTCCGGCGGTGGGTTCGGGGTCGGGTGGCGGCGGGCCGTGGGCGGCGGGGACCCGCCCGGGGCTTAGCCTCGGGGCATGCCGGACGACGAGGCACCCGCCCTGGAGACGCTGCGGACGAGGGTGCTCGCCGGCGGCGCGGCTCGCTACCACGAGGCGGCGGCGGCCAAGGGCAAGCTGTTCGCGCGCGAGCGCGTACGGCTGCTCGTCGACGAGGGCTCCTTCGCCGAGGACGGCCTGCTGGCCAACGTCCTGGCCGAGGGGCTGCCCGCGGACGGCGTCGTCACCGGCAGCGCCACCGTCGACGGGCGCCCGGTCTGCCTGATGGCCAACGACTCGACGGTGAAGGCCGGCTCGTGGGGTGCGCGCACCGTCGAGAAGATCATCCGGGTGATCGAGCGCGCCTACGCCACCGGCGTGCCCATGGTCTACCTCGTCGACTCGGCCGGCGCCCGGATCACCGACCAGGTCGCGATGTTCCCGGGGCGGCGGGGTGCGGGACGCATCTTCCACACCCAGGTACGCGCCTCCGGCTCGATCCCGCAGGTGTGCGCGCTGTTCGGGCCGAGTGCGGCCGGTGGGGCGTACATCCCGGCGTTCTGCGACCTGGTCGTCATGGTCGAGGGCAACGCGTCGATGTACCTCGGCTCCGCGCGCATGGTCGAGATGGTGACCGGCGAGAAGACGACGCTGGAGGAGATGGGCGGGGCCCGGGTCCATTGCGAGCAGTCCGGGGTCGGGCACGTGCTCGTCCCGGACGAGCCCGCGGCCCTGGAGGTCGTCCGGCGCTTCCTCTCCCTGCTTCCGTCGTCGTGGACCGGTACGCCTCCCGCGGCCGACCCCCGACCGCCGGAGCCGGTCGACCTTGCGTCGCTCGTCCCGGCGAGCGAGCGCCAGGTCTTCGACATGCGCCGCTTCGTCCGCGGCCTGCTCGACGCAGACTCCTTCTTCGAGGTGCACGCGCGCTGGGCGCGCGAGCTCGTCACGGGGATCGGCCGCCTCGAGGGCGAGGTGGTGGGCATCGTCGCGAACAACCCGATGGTCAAGGGCGGGGTGCTCTTCGTCGACTCGGCGGACAAGGCCACCCGCTTCGTCCAGATGTGTGATGCGTTCAACGTCCCGCTGGTGTTCCTCGCGGACGTACCCGGCTTCATGGTCGGCACGGCCGTCGAGAAGCAGGGCATCATCCGCCACGGCGCCAAGATGATCAGCGCGGTGTCGGAGGCGACGGTCCCGAAGGTGTGCGTCGTCGTGCGCAAGGCGTACGGCGCCGGCCTGTACGCCATGTGCGGGCCCGCCTTCGACGCGGATGCCACGCTCGCGCTCCCGTCGGCCCGGATCGCCGTGATGGGTGCGGAGGCGGCGGTGAACGCCGTCTACGCCAACACGATCGCCGCACTGCCCGAGGACGAGCAGGCGGCCTTCGTTGCGGCCCGGCGGGCGGAGTACGACGAGGACGTCGACCTGATCCGGCTGGCCAGCGAGCTCGTGGTGGATGCAGTCGTCGAGCCGGACGAGCTGCGCGGGGAGCTCGTCCGCCGGCTACGGGCTGCGGCGACCAAGGACCGCTCCTTCTCCCGCCGCCGCCACGGGATCACCCCCGTCTAGCGACCACCCTCCACTCCGGCGATTGCGCGGAATCGGGGGGTTGGGGCGCTCGGAAGGTCTGGATTCCGCGCAATCGCGGTCAGTGCGTCGGGCGACAGTCCGAGCAGCGGGCATTGGTTGGTCCCCTGACACGAGGGTCACAGGCCGGTCAGGGCGTTGCCGAGGTCGATGAACTGCTCCGTCGAGGGCACCTGGGGCCAGCTGCTGCTCATCATGACCACGGTCATCCCGTGCTTGGTGAAGTAGGCGTCGTCACCCCAGATCTCCTTGCGGCCCCAATGGGTCACGTACCCCTTGACGCCGGCGATTCGGACGGTGGTCGTGGTGAAGTACAGACCCTGCAGATTCGGGTTGGTCCCCGGGAGAGTGGGGAGGGGGAACTTGCCGACGAGGATCGTCATGCGAACCTGTGTGGAGGGGGACGCTTGGATGGCGGGCGTTGCCGGTCGCCCCACTTCGAATGACGCGGCCCACCTCGGCGGCGCCAGCCACCTCGGACCGGTCCCTAGCCATTTGTCCGTGAGATCCCAGTCGCTCGTCAGCACAACCCGGTCCGTGCGGAGGCGTAGCGGGAACGCGGGCGCGGGGTCGGGCAGGCGGACGACCTGCACGTACCTGGGTGGCCGTCCACTCGGCTTGGGGGAGCTGACGGACGTGCTCGCGCGGGCGTGACTCCCGGCCGCGGCGGGGTTCGACCTGTTCGCAGAGACGGCCGGGCGGGCTGTCTGAGTCGTCCGGCTGGCTGAGGCGGTGGCGGAAGCAGGGGGCGTGGGACGGCCCACCGGCGTCGGGCCCTCGCCCGTGCGCGTCCCCGCGTCGCCGAACGCCAGCGTGCCCAGGAGCGCGGCGGCGGCTGTCACGAGCGCAGCCGCGGCGGCCATGAAGGCGCGCTGCCGGGTACGCAGCCGCCGGCCCCTCGCCATGGCCGAGTGGAGGTCGACCCTCGAGGGCGGGGCGTCGCGTCCCGCACGGTCGAAGCGGGTGCGCAGGTCGGTGCTCATGCCAGGCTCCGCGGTGCTCGCGTGACGGACGAAGGGGAACCCGATGGCGCACCGGACGGAGCCAGCTCGCGTCTCAGGCTCTCGGTGGCTCGGGAGAGCCTGCTCTTGACCGTGCCGGGGCGTACGCCGAGCACGGCGGCGATCTGTTCCAGGGGGAGGTCATCGCCGTAGCGCAGGACGACGACGGCTCGTTGGCCGGGCGGCAGCGACCGAAGCGCACGTGCGAGCTCGTCGTCGGCGCGCTCGACCCGGCCCATGGCCTGCTCGCTCGAGCGGTCCGCGCGGTCCGGGACGGCGTCGACCGGGGTCTCGCGGCGCCACGGGCGGCGACGCTCGTCGAGCAGCTTGTGCAGCATGACGCGGGCGGCGTACGCGTCCAGGTTGCCGCCACGTGCAATCCGCGGCCACGACTTGAACATCCCGGCGAGCGACTCCTGGACGAGGTCGTCCGCGGTGTGCCAGTCCCCGCTGAGCAGGTAGGCCCGGCGCCGAAGCGTCGGCATCCGGCTCGCGGCCCACGCCAGGAACCCGGCGTCGTCGGCCGTGGGCAGATCGGGGTCGTCCAGTTCCTGACGAACCACGTCCGCCAACCCCTCTCGTCCCTGCGGCTGGGAACGACCCAACCATCGATCGCCCGATAAGCGCGATCAAGGTGTCGGAAGGTTCCGTCCGTCCACGCGATCCGGCGATTGCGCGGAATCGGGGGGTTGCGCCGCTCTGAAGGCCTGGATTCCGCGAAATCGCGAGCAGGTCAGACGGGGTCGCGCAGGGTCTCGGCGAGGGGGTCGTCGGTGTCGGCCTGGCCCGGAACGAAGACGTAGCGCCGGTAGCTCCAGAAGCGGAACGCGGTGGCCAGACCCAGGCCGATGACGTTGGCCGAGATGTTGTCCGCGAGGGGGGAGGTGAGCCCGAGGCCGTAGTGCGTGAGCGCCAGCACGCTCAAGGTGATGGCTAGGCCGATCGCGTTGAGCACGAAGAAGATGGCGTACTCGCGCGCCGGGCTGCCCTTGGGCCGCGCGCCGTAGGTCCAGAACCGGTTGCCGACGTAGGCCACCACCGTCGCGACGACGGTAGAGATGGCCTTCGCGGTCAACGGCTTCTCGTGCAGGACGCCGTCGCCACCGCCGTAGCGGAGCAGGTTGAACAGGCCGACGTCGACGAGGTAGGCGAGGCCGCCCACCGTGAGGAACCGGACCAGCTCCGGGCTCAGCCGTCGGACGGCCTGAGTCAAGGCGGTCACCCCTGGAGGATAGCCGGGCCGCCTGAGAGGTCCCTGCACGCCAGACGTGACACCATGACGTCAGGACGGAAGCCCGACTGTCACGTCGACAACGGGGTGCCCGCCGAAGGAGGGACCGTGGTCGACATCGGCCTGGACGAGGAGCACGTCGCCCTGCGCGAGTCGGTACGCGCGTTCGCGACGGAGGTCGTGGCGCCGCAGGTCGCCGGCTGGTACGAGAAGGGGACCTTCCCCGTCGACGCCGTACGTCAGATGGGCCGCATGGGCCTGTTCGGGCTCTCGCTCCCCGAGGACGTGGGCGGGATGGGCGGTGGGCTGCTGGCGCTCGGGGTCGCCATCGAGGAGCTGGCCCGGGTCGACTCCTCCCTCGCCATCACCCTCGAGGCCGGTGTCTCCCTGGGCGCGATGCCCATCCACCGCTTCGGCTCCCCCGAGCTCAAGCGGGCCTGGCTGCCCCGGCTGGCCAGCGGCGAGGTGCTCGGGGCCTTCGGGCTCACCGAGGCGGCCGGCGGCACCGACGCCGGGGCCACGCGCACCACGGCCCGACTCGAGGGTGGGGAGTGGGTCCTCAACGGAAGCAAGGCGTTCATCACCAACAGCGGGACCGAGCTCACCGCGTTCGTCATCGTCACTGCGGTGACCGGCACGCGTCCGGACGGGCGTCCCGAGATCTCCTCGATCCTCGTCCCGCAGGGCACGCCGGGCTTCACGGTCGGGCCGTCCTATGACAAGGTCGGCTGGCGCTGCTCGGACACCCACGAGCTCGCCTTCGAGGACTGCCGGGTGCCGGCCGAGCACCTCGTCGGGCAGCGCGGGCGCGGCTTCGCGCAGTTCCTCGAGATCCTCGACGGCGGCCGGGTGGCGATCGCGGCACTGGCGACCGGGCTCGCCCAGGGATGCGTGGACGAGAGCACGCGTTACGCCGTCCAGCGCGAGGCCTTCGGCCGCCCGATCGGCGCCAACCAGGCGGTCGCCTTCCAGGTGGCCGACCTCGATGCCCGTGCCCACACCGCGCGGCTCGCCTGGTGGCACGCAGCGGGGCTGGCCGACTCCGGGCGGCCGTACCGGCGGGAGGCGGCCATCGCCAAGCTGGTCGCCTCCGAGGCGGCGATGGACAACGCGCGCTGGGCGGTCCAGGTGCACGGCGGCTACGGCTACACCAACGAGTCGGCGGTCGGCCGCTTCTACCGGGACGCGAAGATCCTCGAGATCGGCGAGGGTACGTCCGAGGTGCAGCGCCTGCTCATCGCGAGGGACCTCGGCCTGCCCGTCTGAGCCCGGGCAGCATGCCTGTCCACCCGCGAGTCCGAGGCCTTCGTCGGTCTTGTTCCTGCGCAGGGTGGCCCCGCTGTCGAGGGGCACTCGCGGGGGGCACTGAGCGCGCTCCGCGTTGCGCTGGCTACGCTCGCGGCTCGTGAGCCTCGCCGGAGCCCCTGTCGTGGGCATGGTGGGCGGCGGCCAGCTCGCCCGGATGACCCACCAGGCCGGCATCTCCCTCGGTGTGCGTTTCCGCCTGCTCTCGGAGGCTGCCGACTCCGCGGCCGCCCAGGTCGTCTCGGACGTGACCGTCGGTGACGTGGACGACCTGGACACCCTGCGCGCCTTCGCAGAGGGATGCGACGTCGTCACGTTCGACCACGAGCAGGTGCCGACGCGCCACCTTCGCGTGCTGGAGGCCCAGGGGTACGTCGTCCGCCCCGGCCCGGCCGCGCTCGAGCACGCGCAGGACAAGATCCTCATGCGCGAACGGCTCTCCGCGGACGGCGTACCTGTCCCCACGTGGGCCCCGGTCGCGACCCTGGCCGAGCTCGAGGAGTTCGCGGAGGAGCATGGCTGGCCGGTGGTGCTGAAGACCGCACGCGGCGGCTACGACGGCAAGGGCGTCCACGTCGTCGACTCCCTCGACCAGGCCTCGGGGGTGCTCGCGTCGTCGCGAGCCACCGGGGTACGGCTGCTCGCCGAACAGCACGTGCCGTACACGCGCGAGCTCGCCGCCCTGGTCGCTCGATCCCCGAGTGGCCAGGCCGTCGCCTATCCCGTGGTCGAGACGCTGCAGATCCGCGGCGTGTGCCGGGAGGTGGTGGCCCCGGCCCCCGGCCTGTCCGCCGAGCACGCGGCCCTCGCGCAGCAGGTGGCCCTCGAGGTCGCCGGGGTGCTCGGCGTCGTCGGTCTCATGGCGGTGGAGATGTTCGAGACCGTCGGCGGCGTCCTGGTCAACGAGCTCGCGATGCGTCCGCACAACAGTGGGCACTGGACGATCGACGGCTCGGTCACCTCGCAGTTCGAGCAGCACCTGCGGGCGGTGCTGGACTACCCGCTCGGCTCCCCGGCGGCGCTCGCCCCGCACACGGTCATGGTCAACGTCCTCGGCGGCGACCTGCCGGACCTGCACGGCGGCTTCCGGCACGTGCTGGCCCGCGACCCCGGGCTGCACGTCCACGTGTACGGCAAGCAGGTGCGCGCGGGCCGTAAGGTCGGCCACGTGACCGTGACGGGCGCGGACCTCGGCGACCTGCTGGAGCGGGGCCGCCACGCGGCGGCGTACCTGCGCGGTGACGTGGATGAGTGAGGCGGCGGACCCCCTCGTCGGGGTGGTGATGGGGTCGGACTCCGACTGGCCGGTGCTCCAGGCCGCGGCCGAGGTCCTCGCAGACTTCGACGTCGCCTTCGAGGTGGACGTGGTCTCCGCGCACCGCATGCCGCGCGAGATGGTGGCCTACGCCGAGTCGGCAGCCGGCCGCGGGCTGCGCGTGATCATCGCCGGGGCCGGCGGCGCCGCCCACCTCCCGGGGATGCTCGCGTCGGTGACGCCGCTGCCCGTGGTCGGCGTACCGGTCCCGCTGGAGCAGCTCTCCGGGCTGGACTCGCTGCTGTCCATCGTGCAGATGCCGGCCGGCGTGCCGGTCGCGACGGTCTCCATCGGCGGCGCGCGCAACGCCGGGCTGCTCGCCGTACGGATCCTCGCCGTCTCCGACGCGCGCCTTCGCGAGCGGATGATCGGGTTCCAGGCGGAGCTCAACGCGACGGCCAAGGCGAAGGGCCAAGCCCTGCGCCGCCGGCGGGAGACGCCCACCGGCTTCAGCGCCTAGCTCGCCTCTTCCCCGCAAGAGCGGGTGGACGGTCAGGGGCGCCCGAGGCCCCGGTACGTCCAGCCGGCGGCGCGCCACGCCGATGCGTCGAGGATGTTGCGGGCGTCGATGACGCTGCGCTCGGCCACCACCTCGCCCAGCTCGGCCGGGTCGAGCTCGCGGAACTCGCGCCATTCGGTGAGGTGGAGAACCAGGTCGGCCGACTTCGCGGCGTCCACGACGCTGTCGGCGTAGGTCAGCGTCGGGAACAGGCGCCTCGCGTTGTCCATCGCCTTGGGGTCGTACACCGACACCTGGGCGCCCTGCAGCTGCAGCTGGCCGGCGACGTTGAGGGCGGGGGAGTCGCGGATGTCGTCGGAGTCGGGCTTGAACGCCGCCCCCAGCACCGCCACCCGACGGCCTAGCACGGAACCACCGCACGCCTCGCGTGCCAGGCTCACGACGCGCTCGCGCTGCCGCATGTTGATGGCGTCCACCTCGCGCAGGAACGTGAGGTCGGCACCCAGCTCGCCGGCCCTGGCCATGAAGGCGCGGATGTCCTTGGGCAGGCACCCGCCGCCGAAGCCGAGACCGGCGTTGAGGAACTTGCGCCCGATCCGTACGTCGTGGCCGATCGCGTCAGCGAGCGTCGTCACGTCCGCCCCAACGGTCTCGCAGACCTCCGAGATGGCGTTGATGAAGGAGATCTTGGTGGCGAGGAAGGCATTCGCGGACACCTTCACCAGCTCGGCCGTGGCCAGGTCGGTGACGATGAGCGGCGTGCCGGCCTCCAGCATCGGCCGGTAGACCTCGCGCAGGAGCTGCTCGGCGCGGGCGGTGTCGTGAGCCGGCTCGAGGCCGAGCACCAGCCGGTCAGGGTGCAGGGTGTCCTCGACGGCGAAGCCCTCACGCAGGAACTCGGGGTTCCAGACCAGGGCGACGTCCTCGCCGGCCGGAGCCAGCAGCCGCAGCTTCGCGGCGAGCCGGGCGGCCGTGCCCACCGGGACCGTCGACTTGCCGGCGACGACGCTCGGCCGCGTGAGCAGTGGCGCGAGGCTCTCGACCACCGCGTCGAGCGCCGAGACGTCGGCGGCGTACTCGCCCTTCTTCTGCGGGGTTCCGACGCCGATGAAGTGGACGTCGCCGAAGTCGGCCGCCTCCGCGTAGCTCGTCGTGAACCGCAGCCGCCCCGACTCGATGTTGCGCTCGAGGATCTCGTCCAGCCCAGGCTCGAAGAATGGCACCCGCCCCTCGGAGAGGGCCTCGATCTTCGCCGGGTCGACGTCGACGCCCAGGACCTCGTACCCGAGCTCGGCCATGCAGGCGGCGTGGGTCGCTCCGAGATAGCCGGTGCCGAACACGGTGATGCGCAACGTCATGCGCACAGGTTACGTGGGGGCCGTGCACGCACTGTTACTCCGGGCGGGTCAGCGCCCGGCAGGGGTGATGGGCCGATCGGGTGAACCAGTCACGGATCGCCGGCCGCGGGGTCACCGGTCGTCGCCGCTTCGGCTGATGTGACACCCTTGGAGCAGAATCACCCCAGATCGGTCACAAGCGAGGGCGGAACCATGGCTTCAGACGACCCGATGTTCGCCACCTCGGAGGAGCACGAGATGCTTCGCGAGGCCGTCCGCTCGCTCGCCGACGACAAGATCGCCCCGCGTGCCGCGGAGGTCGACGAGACCGGCGAGTTCCCCTGGGACGTCTACTCGGCGCTGGTCTCCGCCGGCTTCCACGCGGTGCACGTCCCCGAGGAGTACGGCGGCCAGGGCGCGGACGCCGTCGCGACCGCGATCGTCATCGAGGAAGTCGCCCGCGCCTGCGTGTCGTCCTCGCTGATCCCTGCGGTCAACAAGCTCGGCACGATGGGCATGCTCCTGGCCGGCGGCCCCGAGGTGTGCCAGCGCTACCTGCCGGAGGTGGCCTCGGGGGAGGCGATGTTCTCCTACGCCCTGTCGGAGCCTGGCGCAGGCAGCGACGCCGCCTCCATCACGACCCGCGCCGTCCGTGACGGTGACGGGTGGCGGCTCACGGGCGCCAAGCGCTGGATCACCAACGCGGGCGTGTCGACGTACTACACGGTCATGGCCGTCACCGACCCCGATGCGGGGACTCGGGGCATCTCGATGTTCGTCGTGCACGCCGAGGACGAGGGCTTCAGCCTCGGTGCCCCCGAACGCAAGATGGGCATCAAGGGCTCGCCGACCCGCGAGCTGTACTTCGACGGGGTGCGTCTCGGCGAGGACCGTCTCATCGGGGCCCCGGGCACTGGGTTCTCCACCGCGCTGCGCACCCTCGACCACACCCGTCCCACCATCGCGGCGCAAGCGGTGGGGGTGGCGCAGGGGGCGCTGGACTTCGCCGTCGGCTACGTCAAGGAGCGCAAGCAGTTCGGCCGCCCCGTCGCGGACTTCCAGGGCCTGCAGTTCATGCTCGCTGACATGGGCATGGCGCTGGAGGCCGCACGGCTGATGACGTACGCCGCCGCCGCGAAGGCCGAGCGCGGTGACGCGGACGCGACGTACCTCTCCGCCGCCGCGAAGACCTTCGCCTCGGACACCGCTATGAGGGTGACGACGGATGCGGTGCAGCTCCTCGGTGGGTACGGCTACGTCAAGGACTACCCCGTCGAGCGGATGATGCGCGACGCGAAGATCACCCAGATCTACGAGGG
>DATJPE010000002.1 GCA_035506535.1 Actinomycetes bacterium
GTCGATCGTCTTCGAGAACGCGGTCAGCGAGACCTCGTGGACACGGCCCGCGGTCGCCTCCCTGTTCACCGGCGTGCCACCCCGCGCCCACGGCGTCAACGGCCGCCAAGACGCCTTGCCGGACGAGGCGGTGACCCTGGCGGAGATGCTGTCGGCGCTCGGCTACCAGACCGCCGGCTTCACCACGAACGGCAACGTCGCCCCGCTCTTCGGTTTCGGCCAGGGCTTCGGGACGTACGAACTGCTGCCGGGGTCGCTGAAAGCCGGGCTGCGGGCCGGCCTCGACGAGCAGGGGGACGGCCCCCCCTCGTCCTCGATGGTGAGCCGGCTCTCCGCCTGGTTCGCCGACAGGCGGGCCACCGCCCCTCTGTTCCTGTACGTGCACACGGTCGATCCCCACAGTCCCTACTACCCGGCTCCCGAGTGGAAGGCCCGCTTCGCGGCGGACGTGCCCGATGCCGCGATCGGGTCCCTCGCGAACCTCAGGAGGCTGTTGGAGGATCGCTCCGCCGCGACCCCGAGCGAGCTGAGGGGAATGCTGGCCCTCTACGACGCCGAGGTCGCCGAGGCCGACGAGGGCTTCGGCCAGTTCCTCGGCGAGCTCAAGCGGCGCCGACTGTACGACGGTGCCGCCATCCTCCTCGTCGCCGACCACGGCGAGGAGTTCTGGGATCACGGGTCGTGGCAGCATGGTCACACGCTCTACGGCGAGCTCGTCCGCGTGCCCTTCGTGCTCAAGCTCCCTGCCGGCAGGCAGGCGGGGCTGCGCGTCAGGGGGGCGGTCCAGCTCGCGGACGTGCTGCCCACCGTGCTGGACCTGCTGGGGGAGACCGTGCCCAAGACGGTCACGGGCAGGAGCCTGCTCGGCAGGCTGAACCCGGCCACGCCCGCCTGGGCGGGTACGGCCTACTCGTTCCTCGACCTCGACTCCCGCCGGGCCGAGACCGCGCAGGCGGACGGTTTCAAGCTCGTCCGCCGGCCGACGGAGGACGGCCCCGCCCGGGCGCTCTTCGACGTCGTCCACGATCCGCGAGAGCGCTCGGATCTTCTGGCACAGCAGCCCATCCGCGCCGGGTACCTGGAGAGGCTGCTCGACGCCGCGGCTGCCAGGGAGCGACCTCTGTGGAGCCGGCGCGAGGCAGGGAGCAGCCCGGAAACCGAGGAGAACCTGCGCGCGCTCGGTTACGTGCGCTAGACCCGACAGCGGGGACGCGGCGGCTTCGAGCCGAGCGGCCCGGCGACCCCGGTTACTGGACGTAGCCCAGGGCGCCCAGCTGCTCCCGCAGCGCACCGCCGACCAGTGCCGGACGGTTCGGCAGCAGCGGATCCGGCGCGGCCAGGGCCTTGCGCCGGGCGCGGAGCTCGTCGACCAGCGACTCGTGGTCCGGCGCCACGTTCGTGTGCTCGCCCGGGTCCTGGCGGAGATCGAACAGCCGGCCCCCAATGAGCTTCCAGTCGGGCGTTCGCAGCGACATCTGCGGGTGACGGTCCGGCAGGTCGCGACAGCTCCAGACCTGCTCTGCGTCGCGGGGCGCGGGACCCGGAGCGAACAGGTCCCGGCCCTCGAAGGACCGGGGGGGCTCGATGCCGATGGCTCTCAGTACGGTCGGCGCAAGGTCGATGTGGCGTACGACGGTGTCGACGGTGGTCCCGGCCAGCCGCTGCTGCGGCAGCTTGACCAGCAGGACCACGTGCAGGAGTTCGTCGTAGAGCGTGTGGGAATGCGTGCCGATGACGCCGTGCTCACCGAACTCCTCTCCATGATCGGAGGTCAGCACCACCAGGGCGTCGTCCCACAGCCCCCTCGCCTTCAGGACCTTCACCAGCCGGCCGAACGCGCGGTCCATGGAGTGGATCTCGGCATCGTAGGTGTCGACGACGTGCCGGCGGTCGCGCTCGCTCACCGCCAGCTGGCCCGCGTTGATCGTTCCGAGCAGGCTGACGCTGATGGCGTCGGGCAGTGGTCCGGAGTAGTCGCCTCGGAACAGGGCGAGGTCGCTCGCCTCCGGCGTGTACGGGAGATGGACCTCGTAGCTGTGCAGGAAGAGGAAGAAGGGGCGGCGATGCTGGTCGAGGTACGCCGCCGCCCGATCGACCGCGTGCGAGAAGCGGTGCTCCGGGCCGATCAGCGTGGCGGCGGGGCTCTGCGCCGCCCCCACGCTCTCGTAGACGCTGAACCCCTGGTCCAATCCGTACACCGCCGCCAGCTGCACGCCGCCGTTGAAGCTCGCCGTCGCGAAACCTCTGTCCCGGAGCACCTCGGCCAGCGTCAGCACCTGCCAGGGTACGGCCCTGGCGTTGGCAATGGAGCCACCGTGCCGCGGCGGAAGCCGCGAGGTCAGCATGGCTCCGTGAGATGGAAGGGTGGAAGGCGCGTGAGCGAACGCCGAGCGGAAGAGGACGGCGTCCGTCCGGAAGACGTCGATGTTCGGGCTGGTGGGGCGCGAATAGCCGTAGCAGCCCAGGTGGTCGGGGCGCAGCGTGTCGATCGAGACGAGCACCACGGCGCCGGGCGGACGGCTGCAGCCGATTGCCGTCAGCAGCGCCAGCGCCGGCAGCCAGAGCGGGCGACGGGCGCGGGGACCGGGGCGCATGAGTTCAGCTCGGTCTACTTCCTCTTCTCCGTCTGGCCGGAACCCTGGAAGGCGGCGACGAAGTCCTTCAGGAGCAGCGGGCGGTTGCTCTTCACCCGGCCGGTGAGGAAGTCCTTGGGCCCCAGCTGGTGGCGGCCGTTCCACACGTCGAGGAAGAGCTCAGGTGGCCCCTTGAAGA
>DATJPE010000003.1 GCA_035506535.1 Actinomycetes bacterium
ACGATCAGCCTCACCAACCCCGGCACCATCGGGACCGTCCACTCGGTGCCCCGGCTGATGAGCGGCCAGGGCGCGATCATCGGCGCCGGTGCGCTCGACTACCCCGCCGAGTGGCAGGGCGCCTCCGAGGAGACCCTCGCCCGCAACGCCGTGAGCAAGATCCTCACCCTCACCTCGACCTACGACCACCGGATCATCCAGGGCGCCCAGTCCGGGGAGTTCCTCCGGTCGGTCGAGCAGCTCCTGCTCGGCCAGGAAGGCTTCTACGACACGGTCTTCGCGGCGCTGCGCGTGCCGTACGAGCCAGTGCGCTGGGAGCGCGACATCAGCGCCAGCCACGAGGACGACGTCACCAAGGGCGCGCGTGTCCAGGAGCTCATCCACGCCTACCGGGTGCGCGGGCACCTCATGGCCGACACCGACCCGCTGGAGTACCGCCAGCGCCGCCACCCTGACCTCGACATCGTCAGCCACGGACTGACCCTGTGGGACCTCGACCGCGAGTTCGCCACCGGCGGGTTCGGGGGTCGGCCGATCGCCAAGCTTCGCGACATCCTGGGGATCCTGCGCGACTCGTACTGCCGCACCGTCGGCATCGAGTACATGCACATCCAGGACCCCGAGCAGCGCGAATGGATCCAGGCCGCCGTGGAGCGCCCGCAGGCGCGCTGCGAGCGTGACGAGCAGCTGCGGATCCTGCGCCGGCTCAACGCGGCGGAGGCCTTCGAGACCTTCCTGCAGACCAAGTACGTCGGCCAGAAGCGGTTCTCCCTCGAGGGCGGGGAGTCGGTCATCCCGCTGCTGGACGCGGTGCTGCGCTCCGCCGTCGACGACGGCCTCGTCGAGGTGTGCATCGGCATGCCGCACCGCGGCCGCCTGAACGTCCTCGCCAACATCGTGGGCAAGTCCTACGGGCAGATCTTCCGCGAGTTCGAGGGCACGGTGGACCCGGGCGCCGCGCACGGCTCGGGCGACGTCAAGTACCACCTGGGGGCGGAGGGCACCTTCACGGTGGAGGACGGCCGCACGGTCGCGGTCTCCCTGGCCGCCAATCCGTCACACCTGGAGGCCGTCAACCCGGTCCTCGAGGGGATCGCCCGCGCCAAGCAGGACGTGCTCGACCGCGGCGAGGACTTCCCGGTCCTGCCGGTGCTGCTCCATGGCGACGCCGCGTTCGCCGGTCAGGGCGTGGTCGCGGAGACCCTGGAGCTGAGCCAGCTGCGCGGGTACCGCACGGGCGGGACGATCCACGTGGTCGTCAACAACCAGGTCGGCTTCACGACCTCGCCGGCCGCCAGCCGCTCGTCCACCTACGCGACGGACGTGGCCCGGACCGTCCAGGCGCCGATCTTCCACGTCAACGGCGACGACCCCGAGGCCTGCGTCCGGGTGGCACGCCTGGCCTTCGAGTTCCGCCAGGAGTTCGACAAGGACGTCGTCATCGACCTGATCTGCTACCGACGGCGTGGGCACAACGAGGCCGACGACCCCTCGCTCACCCAGCCGCTGATGTACAACCTCATCGACCTCAAGCGCTCCATCCGCAAGCTCTACACCGAGGCGCTGATCGGCCGCGGCGACATCACCGTCGAGGAGGCCGAGGCGGCGCTGCGCGACTACCAGGAGCAGCTCGAGAAGGTCTTCCAAGCAACCCGCGCCCAGGACGCGTCGGTCGACGACTCGGGCGCCGGGCCCCTGAACGAGCGGTCCGGCCAGGTCGAGCGGGAGGGCCAGCAGGATCTGGAGCCGCAGCGGCCCTCGGCGGACGTACCCACCGCCATCGACCTCGACGTGGTCAAGCGCGTCGTGGAGTCGCAGCTGACCGTGCCCGAGGGCTTCACCGTGCACCCTCGGCTGGCCCCTCAACTGCAGCGGCGCGCCCAGATGGTCGAGCAGGACGCGATCGACTGGGCCATGGGCGAGGCACTGGCCTTCGGCTCGCTGCTCACCGAGGGCCGTGCGGTACGACTCGCCGGGCAGGACTCGCGGCGCGGCACCTTCGGCCAGCGCCATGCCGTCATCGTCGACCGGGTGACCGGCTGGCAGTACAAGCCGCTCAAGCGCTGCTACGAGAACGGCGGGAAGCTCTACGTCTACGACTCGTTGCTGTCGGAGTACGCCGCGATGGGCTTCGAGTACGGCTACTCGGTGGCCCGGCCGGACGCCCTGGTCATGTGGGAGGCACAGTTCGGCGACTTCGCGAACGGCGCGCAGACGATCATCGACGAGTTCATCGCCTCCGGTGAGCAGAAGTGGGGCCAGCGCTCGGCCGTGACCCTGCTGCTGCCCCACGGCTACGAGGGCCAGGGGCCGGACCACTCCTCGGCCAGGGTGGAGCGCTTCCTGCAGCTGTGCGCCCAGGACAACATGACGGTCGCCATGCCGTCGACGCCGGCGTCGTACTTCCACCTGTTGCGCTGGCAGGTGCACTCCGAGCTGCAGCGCCCGCTCGTCGTCTTCACCCCCAAGTCCATGCTGCGCCTGAAGGCGGCGACCTCGCGGACCGAGGAGTTCATCAGTGGCCACTTCCGCCCGGTGATCCCTGACGAGCACGTCGACCGGGCCGGCGTACGAGTGATCATCCTGTGCAGCGGGAAGGTCTACTGGGATCTCGTGGCCGAGCGTGCCAAGCGCGGGGCGGACGACGTCGCCATCGTGCGCCTCGAACGCCTCTACCCGCTGCCCGCGAAGACCCTGCCCGTGGCGCTGGAGGGCTACCCGGCGTCGGCACAGGTCCGCTGGGTGCAGGAGGAGCCGGCGAACCAGGGGGCCTGGTGGTCGATGTCGATGAACGTCCCCCAGATCATCGGCCGCACGCTGGCGCCGGTGACCCGAACCGCCTCGTCCTCACCGGCGGCGGGCTCCCACCACCGCCACGAGCAGGAGCAGCGCGAGATCATCGACGCCGCGCTGGCCTGAGGTGTACTTCACCGACCGCGGCATCGAGGAGCTCGAGGCGCGCCGCGGAATCGAGGAGGTCAGCCTCGCCTGGCTGGCCGAGCGGCTACGCGAGTTCGTCGACCTCAACCCCGACTTCGAGGTGCCCGTGGAGCGGTTGGCCACCTGGCTGGCCCGCCTCGACGACGCCGACGACGACTGAGCCCATCCATCCCCCCACTTGTGGCGGGGTCTACGTCGATCAACGTGACGTGAGAGACGCGGAACCCGCCACCAGTGGGGGATCAGGGCGGGATCGAGGCTCAGCGCTCGAGGCTCAGGGCTCGACGACGACCTTGCCGAAGGCCTCCCCCGAGGCCAGCCGTTCGAAGGCGTCCCGGGCGTCCGCGAGGACGTACGTCGAGTCGACGAGCGGCCGCACCCCCGAGGCGACCAGGAAGTGCTGGAGCGCGACCAGCTCGCGGCGGGTGCCCATCGTGGACCCCACGACGGACAGCTGCAGGAAGAAGACCCGGCGCAGGTCGGTCACCACCTCGTGGCCGCTGGTCGCCCCGGCGACCACCACCGTCCCGCCCGGACGCAGGGCCTTGAGGCTGTGGTCCCACGTGGCCGACCCGACCGTCTCCAGGACTGCGTCGACCCGCTCGGGCAGCCGGGCCCCCGGCGGGTACGCCGCCTCGGCGCCGAGCTCGACCGCACGAGCGCGACGCTCCTCCTCGCGGCTGGTCGCCCACATGCGCAACCCGGCGGCGGCCCCGAGGGCGAGCGCGGCGGAGGAGACCCCGCCGCCGGCGCCCTGGACGAGCACCCGGTCGCCCGGACGCACACCGGCCTTGACGAACAGCATCCGATAGGCGGTGAGCCACGCGGTGGGCAGCGAAGCGGCCTCCGCCCAGGACAGCTCGGGAGCCTTGGGCACCAGGTTGCGCCGGGGCACGGCCACCCGCTCCGCGAGGGTGCCGGGGTGGACCTCCGAGAGCAGGGAGCGCCGCGGGTCGGCGGTCTCGTCGCCGCCGCCCGCGTCGGTGTCGGCGATGACGGCATGCACCACGACCTCGTTGCCGTCGGCGTCCACGCCCGCGGCGTCGCAGCCGAGGATCATCGGCAGCCGGTCCGCGGGCAGGCCGACCCCGCGCAGCGACCACAGGTCGTGATGGTTGAGCGCGGCGGCGCGGACCGTGACGACGGTCCAGCCCTCCGGCGGCTCCGGGTCCGGGACGGACCCGACCTCCAGTCCGGCCAGCGGGTCGTCGGGTGAGAGGCGGGCGGCGTAGGCAGCGAGCACGTCTTGACGCTAGCCGCCCGGACGGCTGTCTGGGGGCCGGGTTGACACACGATGCAATCTCGATATATCTTGAGTGCAGCGTGATAGACACGCGACACAGATTGAACACAGACGAACCATCGACTGAGGAGACCTCATGAAGCACCACATGCACCACAGGGGACCGGGCGGCCCCCGAGGCCCGCGCTTCGCGGGCGGGCGACGGGGCGGGGCCCGTCGCGGCGATGTCCGCGGCGCGATCCTGCTCCTGCTCGCCGAGCGCCCGATGCACGGCTACCAGCTCATGCAGGAGATGTCGGCTCGTACCGACGGCGCCTGGCGGCCCAGCCCCGGCGCCATCTACCCCGCGCTCGCCCAGCTCGAGGACGAGGGCCTGGTCGTCGTCACCCGCGAGGGCGGTCGCAAGCTCGCCTCGCTCACCGACGCGGGCCGCGCCGAGCTCGAGGCCAACGCCGAGAGCATCGGCGACCCCTTCGCCGAGCTGCGCGAAGCGGGAGACCACGGCAGCCTGCGGGCCGCGTTCGAGGGACTGGGCGGCGCCGTTCGCCAGGTGGCCCGTACCGGCACCGCCACCCAGCGGGGGCAGGTCGAGCGGATCCTGATCGACGCGCGCCGGGCGGTCTACCTCGTGCTCGCCGACGCCGAGCCCGCCGAGACGACGGAAACCGGCGCGAGCTGACCCGACTACAGGGGCACCGGCGGCGGCGGCAGGCGACCGGCGCGCCGCAGCGGCCGGTATCGCCAGCGGACCACCCCGAGGACGTCTCGGTCCGCAACAGCCCCGAGGGCCCAGGAGTCGACGCCCTCCGCCGGGTTGTCCCGCTCGACCCACCAGCCCGATGCGTCGTGGTGGATCGCCCGCTTCACTGACAGCGGGCGGCCATCCGGCAGGCGGACGACGACGACGTCGCCCCTCGCGGCGGGCGCCGACCAGCGCACGAGCAGCCGGTCGCCCGCGCGCAAGGTCGGCTCCATCGAGCGGCCGGCGACGACGACGCGTCCCCAGCGCAGCAGCCTCATCGCCCGACCCGGGCCGGGGCCGTGCAGCGGGAGCGTGGCCCGACTGGGGCCGGACCGCGGGAGTAGGGTCGCGCGAGGGAGCTGGCGCGCCGCGACGGCCCCCCGCACCCGAGTCGACCGAAGTCGGAAGGACAGGCATGCCCACTCTCGTGCACGCGCACTGCGACCTCCCCTGCGGTGTCTACGACCCCGCCCAGGCGCGGATCGAGGCCCAGTCCGTCAAGGCGATCATGGAGAAGTACAACGGCTCCGACGACCCCGCGTTCCGGACACGTGCGCTCATCATCAAGGAGCAGCGCAGCGAGCTGGTCAAGCACCACCTCTGGGTGCTGTGGACGGACTACTTCAAGGCGCCGCACTTCGAGGAGTACCCCCAGCTGCACACCCTGTTCAACCAGGCCACCAAGCTGGCCGGGGCGGGCGGCAGCAAGGCGGCGACCGACGTCGCCGTGGCCGACCAGCTGCTCGCCAAGATCGACGAGATCGCCGAGATCTTCTGGGAGACCAAGAAGGCCTGACCGGACCCCGCTCGCTACCGTGGGCCGGATGGATGCCATCCGGCGGGTACGTCCCGCGGACGTCGACGACGTCCACGCGATGATCCTCGAGCTCGCCGAGTACGAGCGCTCGCGGCACGAGGTCCGGGCCAGCGCCGAGGACCTGAGAGCCGCGCTGTTCGCCCCGAACCCGGCGCTGTTCGGGCACGTGGCCGAGGCGCCGGACGGCGACCTGGCCGGGTTCGCCGTCTGGTTCCTCAACTACTCGACGTGGGACGGCCGCCACGGCATCTACCTGGAGGACCTGTACGTGCGACCGCAGCACCGCGGCAGCGGCCTGGGTCGGGCGCTGCTGGCGGCACTGGCCGCCGAGTGCGTCTCCCGGCGGCTGACCCGGCTCCAGTGGTGGGTGCTGGACTGGAACGCGCCCTCGATCGGCTTCTACCGCTCGCTGGGTGCGCAGGCGATGGACGAGTGGACCGTCATGCGCATCTCCGGCGCCTCCCTCGACGACCTCGCCCGGCAGGCCTAGGTGGCCCAGGACGACGTCGTCGAGCTGCGGCTCCCGGCGGAGGCGGCGTACGTCTCCGTCGTCCGGACCGCCACCGCCGGGCTGGCCGCGCGCCTGGACTTCACGGTCGATGAGATCGAGGACCTGCGGATCGCGGTCGACGAGGCCTGCGCCATCCTGCTGCCCGACGTCGCGGGTGGTGAGTCCCTCGAGTGCCTGTTCCGCGTGGGCTCCGACGAGCTCGAGGTGACGGTCTCCGCGCGTACCGTGGGCGACCACCGCCCCGAGCGCGGCAGCTTCGGCTGGACGGTCCTCGAGGCGCTGGCCGGCTCCGTGGAGTCGGGTCGCGTCGACGGGCGCACCTACTTCACCCTGTGCAAACGACGCGGGCGAGGCCCCGGCGGATGACCCCCGAGGGACAGCCGGCCTCGCGCGAGGAGCAGCGGGAGCGCAGCTGGGAGCTGTTCGTCCGCCTTCGCGCACTGGGTGGGACGCCGGGCGACGAGGGCGAGCGCCGCCGGCTGCGCGACGAGCTCGTCGCCCTCCACCTGCCGCTCGTCGAGCACCTAGCGGGGCGCTTCCGCAACCGGGGGGAGCCCTACGACGACCTCGTCCAGGTCGGGACCATCGGGCTGATCAACGCGGTGGACCGCTTCGACGTGGAGCGGGGGGTGGAGTTCTCGACCTACGCGACGCCCACGGTCGTCGGCGAGATCCGCCGTCACTTCCGGGACAAGGGCTGGGCGGTCCGGGTCCCACGACGCCTGCAGGACCTGCGCCTCCAGCTGGCCGCAGCCGGGCAGGAGCTCACCCAGGCGCAGGGGCGCTCCCCCACGGTCGCCGAGCTGGCGGCCCATCTCGGGATCAGCGAGGACGAAGTCATCGAGGGCCTCGACACCGCCAACGCCTACACGGCCGTGTCGCTCGAGGCGACGGCGGACACCGCGGCGGAGAGCGCGGCGGTCCTCGACACCCTCGGGGCCGAGGACGAGGCGCTGGCCGACGTCGAGAACCGGGAGGCGCTCAAGCCGCTCCTGGCGGGGCTGGAGCCGCGCGAGCGCCAGATCCTGCTCCTGCGGTTCTTCCGCAACATGACCCAGAGCGAGATCGCCGCCGAGGTCGGGATCTCGCAGATGCACGTCTCGCGCCTGCTCTCCCGCAGCCTGAGACGCCTCCGCGAGGCGGCCGAGGAGTGAGCGGGGTCAGCGCAGCTGGGCGCCCACGGACGGTGCCAGCATGACGACGAGGCCGAGCACCGCCAGCGCAAGAACCGCCACGCCGACCGCGACCTCGGCGCCCGACCCGCGCGCCAGCGCCCAGCCCACGGCGAGCAGCAGCAGGTAGGTCATGACCAGCGGCGACCTCGCCCAGCGGCGGCCTCGGCCGAGGCCGCGCGCCGAGGCCAGCACGCCAACGCCCCAGAGCACCACGCTGACCAGCACGAGTGCGGCGCCGGCGGCGCTGTCCGGCGCCTGGGTGGCGGCCTGTTCGGCCACGAACGCGGCGTAGGCGAGCAGCCCGGCACCGGTCGCCCAGCCCAGCCAGACCGCGATGCGCGGGACGAGCGGCCGGGTGGGCATGCGAGGAGGCTAGGGCAGCGGTGCCAGCCTTACGGGCGGGTGCTCCCGTACCCTGTGAGCGTGCGAGCGCTGATGATCGTCAACCCGGCGGCCACCTCGACGACCTCTCGCGTACGCGACGTCCTCCTGCACGCGCTCGCGGCGGACCTCGACCTCGAGGCGGTCGAGACCAAGGACCGCGGCCACGCGGCCGAGCTGGGGCGGCGCGCCGCGCTGGACGGGCTCGACCTCGTGATCACCTTCGGTGGCGACGGCACGGTCAACGAGACGGTCAACGGCATGCTGCACGCCGAGCCGGGACCGACCCGGCCGGCGCTGGCCGTCGTTCCCGGCGGGAGCACCAACGTCTTCGCCCGCTCCCTGGGCCTGCCGAACAACCCGGTCGAGGCAACGGGGCAGATCCTCGACGCCCTGCGGTCGGAACGAACCCGCACGATCGGCCTCGGCCGGGCCGACGAGCGTTGGTTCACCTTCTGTGCGGGACTCGGCCTGGACGCTGACGTCGTGGCGACGGTGGAGCGACACCGCGACGACGGCCGGCGCTCGACCGGTCGCCTGTACGTCGCCTCGGCGGTGCGGCGGTTCTTCGCCACCGAGCGTCGCGACCCGCCGTTGACCCTGCAGCGGCCCGGCGGGGAGCCGGTCGACGGGCTCTCCTTGGCGATCGTGCAGAACACCAGCCCGTGGACGTACTTCGGCAACCGCCCGATCGACCCCTGTCCCGACGCGGCCTTCGAGAAGGGGCTCGACCTCTTCGCACTGCGCGGGCTCGGCACGCCGACCGCGCTGCGACACTCACGGCAGCTGCTGTCTGGGCGGCGAGCCCCCCACGGAAAGCACGTCGTCGCCCTGCACGACGTCGAGGAGATGACCGTGGTCTCCGACCGGCCGGTGGCCCACCAGGTGGACGGTGAGTACCTCGGCGAACGCTCCGCCGTCTGCTTCCGCAGCGTCCCGCAGGCACTGTGCGTCCTCGCCTGACGTCGTGGCTACGGTCAGTGCTCGCCGATGACCCACGGTGTCCGAATGTCGTTATCGAGATGTGACCGAGACCACCTCCGCCACACCAGACGGAACCGGCGGAACCCTTGCCGAGGTCTGATGCGTTTGCCAGGCTGTAGGAGAGATCCGGACCGACGCTCACTCCCCGTGACCGACGGTCCGGGGGAGCAAGCAAGCCCGTAGCGCCGCGGCCCGCCAACCCACGGGACCAGGCGCGTGCGTCGTGAGCGGCTTCGTGAAAGAATTCACAAGCCCCCTCGACGCGAGGGACCAAGCAACGAGAGGACGACGATGGACTGGCGCCACCGTGCCGCCTGCCGCGAGGAAGATCCCGAGTTGTTCTTCCCCATCGGCAACACCGGACCGGCGCTCCTCCAGATCGAGGAGGCCAAGGCGGTCTGCCGCCGCTGCCCCGTGATCGACGCCTGCCTGGCGTGGGCCCTGGAGAGCGGGCAGGACGCCGGGGTGTGGGGCGGCCTCAGCGAGGACGAGCGCCGCGCGCTCAAGCGCCGTAACGCACGAGCCCGAGCGCGCATGGCCTGACCCACCGACCACCGCGCGGGCCCCGGACTCCTGGAGGACTCCGGGGCCCGCTGCTGTGGCGGCGCGGTGCACCCTCAGAGCGGGACCCCGATCTCCGCGCGCGTGCCGGCCGCCTCGCCCGGGCCGAGGGTCAGGCTGCCGTGCAGCTCCTCCAGCAGGGTGCGCGCGATCTGCAGCCCCAGGCTCGATCCGGTGGCGAGCTCGAAGTGCTCGGGCAGTCCACGGCCGTCGTCCTCGACGACGACGTGCAGCGACTCGGCCGTACGCTCGGGCCGGACGACCACCCGCCCACCCGTCCCGGCGAAGCCGTGCTCGACCGCGTTCTGGACGAGCTCGGTCAGGACGAGGGCGAGCGGCGTGGCCACTTCGGCACCGACCTCGCCGAAGCTGCCCTCCCGAGCCGCCACGACGCGTCCCGCGCCCTCGGGATGGGACCGGGCCACCTCGGTCACCATCGCCAGTAGCCGGTCGGCGATGTCGTCGAAGGGGACCTCCTCGTGCGGCGTCGTCGACAGCGTCTCGTGGACGATGGCGATCGACCCGACCCGGTGCACGGCCTCCTCCAGGGCGACCCTCGCCTCGGGCTCGACCGCGCGGCGGGCCTGCAGCCGCAAGAGCGCCGCCACGGTCTGCAGGTTGTTCTTCACCCGGTGGTGGATCTCGCGGATCGTCGCGTCCTTGGTGAGCAGCTCTCGCTCGCGACGGCGTATGTCGGTGACGTCACGGACCAGCACGAGGGCCCCCGTACGCCCTCCGGCGGCAAGCAGCGGGATCGCCCGGAGCAGCACGACCGCGCCGCGCGCCTCCACCTCGACGTCGCGCGCGGCCCGGCCGCCGGCGACGACCGCGAGGTCCTCGTCCACCGGCCCGCGGCCGGCGGCGACGCGCGCGGTCGTGTGGGCCAGGGAGATCCCGACCAGGTCGGCCGCGAGCCCCAGCCGGCGGTAGGCCGACAGCGCGTTCGGGCTGGCGTAGGTGACGACTCCCGCCTCGTCGAGCACGACGAGCCCGTCCCCCACCCTCGGGGCCGCGTCGGGGTCGGTGAGCCCCCCCTCGTAGGGGAACGTCCCGTCACAGATCATCCGGGCCAGCCGGGCCGACGCATCGACGTAGGAGGCCTCCAGGCGACCACCGGCTCGCACCACGCTGGGGTCGCTGTGCCGCGCGATGACCGCGATGACGCCGCCGTCGACACCTGGGACAGGGATGGTCTCGGACGGGACGAGCGCGTGCGTCCCGGACGAGGACATCACGCGCCGGCGGACGTGGGCCTCGTCCACGAGCGGACGCCGCCCCTTGGGCAGAAAGGAACCGACCAGGTCGTCGGCGAAGACGGTGGGCCCGGTGGTGGGGCGGATCTGCGCCGCCGCGACGTACCCGGACCCGTTCCACGTCGGCAGCCACAGCACGAGGTCGCTGAAGGACAGGTCGGCCAGCAGCTGCCAGTCGGCGAGCAGCAGCCGCAGGCGCTCCAGGTCGGCGGGGGAGCACTCCGTGTGCCGCGCCGCCAGCTCCTCCAGTCCGGCCACGTCCGAAGGCTAACCCGCGGCCGCGGGACGGCTCCTCGCCGACGGCGCGGCCTCGGCTCGCGGTGGCCTGGTCAGGCGACGAGCCCGAGCCGGCGCAGCTCGACGGTGAGGTCGTGCGGGCTCGTTGAGGCGTGCATGGCCGCCTCCAGGGTGATGACGCCGTCACGGATGAGCGAGACCAGGTGCTGGTCGAAGGTCTGCATCCCGTAGAAGCCGCCCTCGGCGATGAGCTGACCGATCGTCGCCGTCTTGTCCGGGTCGGCGATCGCGTCGGCGACGCGGCCGGTGTTGATGCAGATCTCCATCGCGACGCAGCGGCCGTACCCGTCCGCCCGCGGGACCAGGCGCTGGCAGATGATTCCGCGCAGCGCACCCGCCAGCGAGAGGCGGACCTGCTTCTGCTCGTGCGGCGGGAAGAAGTCGATGACGCGGTTGACGGTCTCCTGCGCGTCGGTGGTGTGCAGCGTCGACATGACGAAGTGCCCGGTCTCGGACGCGGCGAGGGCCGCCTTCACCGTCTCGCTGTCGCGCATCTCGCCGACCAGGATGACGTCGGGGTCCTGGCGCATGGCGGCGCGCAGGGCGCTCGCGAAGTCGTCGGTGTCGACCCGCACCTCACGCTGGTTGATCATGGCCAGCTTGTCGTAGTGGAGGACCTCGATGGGGTCCTCGATCGTGACGATGTGGACCTCGCGGTTGTTGTTGACGTGGTCGATCATCCCGGCCAGGGTCGTGGTCTTCCCGGATCCGGTCGGCCCCGTGACGAGCACCAGTCCTCGAGGCTCCATCGCCAGCGACGTCAGCACCGGGGGGACGCCGAGGTCCTCCAGGGGGATCGCGCCGATGCTCACCCGGCGGAAGACCAGGCCGGCCGAACCACGCGAGCGGAAGGCGTTGACGCGGAAGCGGCCGACGCCGGGGATGGAGTGGGCGAAGTCGGCCTCGTTGGTCTTCTGGAACTCCTCGACGAGGTCCTCGCGCAACACCTCGGAGACGAAGGCCTCGGTGTCGTTGGGGGTCAGCACCGGGGCCTGGAGCTTGCGCAGGCGTCCGTCGATGCGCACCCGCGGCGGTGACCCCACCTTGCAGTGCAGGTCGGAGCCCCCGCACTCGACGAGGGCCCGCAGGTACGGCTCGATGCTCAGGGCCGGGTCGCTCACCTTGAGGTCATCGGGCGCTCACGCGCAAACCTTGACCCCGTTGCACGGCTCTGCCGGGCCTGCGCACCGGACCGTCCGGTCAGCCCACGATCGCGATGAGGTCACCCTCCTGGACCACGTCGCCCTCGGCGACGCCGAGGGCGGTGACCGCACCGGACTCCTCGGTGAGGACGGGGATCTCCATCTTCATCGACTCGAGGATCACGATCGTGTCGCCCACGGCGACGACCTGGCCCTCGACGACGACCACCTTCCACACGTTCGCGACCATCTCCGCGCGGACCTCGTGGGCCACCTGTCCCCTCCCGGTTCGACGTGGTCGGAAAACCTACCCCCGAGCGGTCAGCGCCCGGAACGTCGCACGATGCGCGCCAGCGTCTCCACGACCCGCGGGTCGTAGTCGTAGGCCATGCCCAGCCGGAGCCGCTCGATGGCGTCCAGGCCCCGCGAGTACTCAGCCCCCTCGGGGACGAGGTCCTCGAAGGCGTTGACGACCTTGATGATGCGGCTGGCGAGCGGCAGCGTCTCGTCGGTGGTCTCGTGGGGCCGCCGGTAGGGGTCGGCCTGACGCGCCACCACCAGGGCCACCCGGTCGAGCACGCCGGCCTCGCGGATCACCGCAGCGCCCAGCTCCGCGATGCGCCGCTGCTCGCCGCGGTCCACCATGATCGTGGCACCGCCGGGGACCGGCTCGGTCAGCGAGAGCTGGCCGAGGTCGTGCATCAGCGCGGCGTACTCCAGCTCGAGCAGCTCGTCCTCGCGCATGCCCAGCTCGCGCCCCACGGCCAGGGACAGCTCGCTGACCCGCTGGGCGTGGCCGGTCTCGGTGTAGCCCCCGAGCTCGGTCACCCGGGACAGGGAGCGGATGGTCTGCAGGTAGGTCGCTCGGATCACCGAGTAGCGCCGGAACGACATCTGGGTGAGCAGCAGGGGGACGCAGAACACCGGGAGGGCCCAGAACGCCATGACCTGGGCCGCGAGGGCGATGAGCACTCCGGTGGCCGCGACGGCCGAGCCGAGCGCCAGCACGGCGCGCAGCTCGTCACGCAGCGAGATGAGGTACGGCGCCCGGTCACGGTCGGCTCGCAGGAACGCGGCGAGGACCGCGTCGGCGAGCAGGACGAGGACGGCGACGCCCAGCATCACCAGAGCGAGCACCCATGTCGGCTGGTGAGCCAGCCAGCTCTGCCCCCCGTTCCAGGCCGGGCGGAAGGCGTAAGCCGCCAGCGCGGCCAGCAGGATCCGCCGGGCGGGCTCGTCGACACGCGGGGTACGCCCGGCCAGCACGTGCGGGACGGCGCCCAGCAGGACCGCCACCGCCGCCAGCGCGATGACCTGGGTGGCGGGGTAGGTGGTGGGCTGGGTGCCGAAGCGGGCCAGCAGGGCGTACGCCAGGATGCCCGCGGCTCCGACCGGGGCAGCCTCGCGGTCTCCGGGCAGCTGCAGCCGGACGACCTCGCCGAGCGCGACCAGGACCAGGAAGGCTGTTGCGATCACCGGCTGGTGCACGTGCTCGCCAGCCGTGAGCACCACCGACCACAGCACGAGGAGGACGGCGGCGCTGGCGACGAGCGCCGTCCCTCGCATCTCGGTCGAGCGCGCGCGCGTGGGCAGGGCCATGGTCATCTGGGCTCCCGCTGCCCCACCGCCGGCAGCGCGCCGTGGCGGGTGCGCAGGGCCAGCAGCGTCGGGTCGTCGTCGTCGACAGCGCCCGGTGGCTGCGGGTCCATGTGGGCGGGCGCCGGGGTCCATGGCTGCTTGCGCAGCGCGGACACCAGGGCGTCGACCATCACCGGGTCGAACTGGGTGCCCTTGCAGCGCTCGAGCTCACCGACCGCCTCCTCCTGCGAGCGGGCCCCGCGGTAGGAGCGGGTCGAGGTCATCGAGTCGAAGGCGTCGGCGACCGCGATGACGCGCGCGAACTCAGGGATGCTGGGGCCGGCCAGGCCCATCGGATAGCCGAAGCCGTCCATCCGCTCGTGGTGGTGCAGGATCCCCTGGAAGGCCTCGTCCAGGAACTCGATGCCCTGCAGCATCTCGGTCCCCCGGACGGGATGGACCTGGATGGCCGCGAACTCATCGGGCGTGAGACCGCTGGTCTTGTGCAGGATCTTGGTCGGTACCCCGAGCTTGCCGACGTCGTGCAGCACCCCGGCGTAACGCAGCGCGTTCACCCGCTCCTCGCGCATGCCCAGCACCCTGGCGATCATCACCGAGGCGGTCGCGACCCGCTCGCTGTGGCCGCGGGTGTACAGGTCCTTGGTCTCCACCGCCTGGACGAGCGCGCGGACGGTGGCCTCGTACGCCGCCTGCTCGGCGGTGTACTGCGAGATCGCCCAGCGGGCCACCACCAGGGGCAGCAGCACGAGCGCCGCTGACAGCGCACCCATCGAGGGCCACAGGACCGCCATGAGCAGCCCCAGGAGGCTGTAGCCGAGGTAGCCCGGGGCGGTGGGCAGCAGCGCCGAGCGGATCACCCGGGCGGGCGCGACGCCCTCCACGGACCAGAGCACGCCGACGAGCAGCGCGCCGTTGACCAGGCAGTGCACGGCGCCGGCCAGCAGCACCGCGGCCACCGCGGAGGGCCGGAAACCGCCGGCCATGAACTGCAGGTGGGAGTCACCGGCCAGGGCGATCACCGCAGCTGCGGCGAAGGAGGACAGGGCGAGGGCGGCGGAGTTGAAGGCCCGCTTGATCCAGGCTCCGCGGAAGCTCATGAAACCGCCGAGCGCGCCGATGAGCGCCGCCTCACGGGGTCCCGAGACCAGCCCGGCGGCGATGTTGATCGGCAGCGTCATCCGCATGGCGACGCCCAGGCGCTCGCGGCTGAGCACGGCCAGGTTGACGCGCTCGACCACGACCGAGAGCAGGGTGAGGGACGCGACGACCTCGACGTTCACGCTGTGCGGGGCGTACGGCAGCGTGATCACGACGAGCGCGGCCAGGCAGACCACGCCGACGTAGACCTTGCCGCGAACAGGCACGAAAGAACCCCCCAACAGCCCTGCGGTCCAGAGCGAGACGGGGATCGGCAGCTCGGAGGCCCTCACTCCCAGTTCCAGTGCGAACTCGTCGTGAGGAAACGCTCGACTGCTGACGCGATCTTGCTCATTGGGTGCATCACCCCTGGATTCACGTCACGGACGCCGCTGATCGTCCGTGCGAGATCCGCTCCGCTGGTAGATGCGGGCAGCGGCCCGCAGGCCGCTTTACCTCTGAGCGGGGGGCAACCGAGCTGCCGATCCCCTTCTCGCCCTGTTCAGTTGTCTTCCTGCGTCTTTCCCGTGGTTTCCGTCGTCCCCGTGGTTTCCGTCGTCCCCGTCGTTTCCGTCGTTTCCGTCGTCCCCGTGGTTTCCGGTGTCCCCGTGGTTTCCGGTGTCCCCGTCCTCGCTCGTTCCCTCGCCGCGCCGGCTGGTCCGGTCGAGCGAACCTCCTGCGGGTTGATCATGCCAAGAGACGTGACGGAAGTGAACGGTGTGACGCCGGAACTCGTCAAGTGAATCTTTGACTACCAGGAGTGAATTTCCCCGGATCAGGGTGCCCGTTTCGCCACCAAAACGACAGGTCCGACCACGGGGCAGGAGCGGTTTCACCCGGAAGGAGCAGTTTGGCGCCGCCCCTCTGCCGCACCGGGAAGGCCATGACCTACCCTCGCGGCAAGGGCCAGGGAGGCGACGGTGACGGGACGGGCGGACCGCAGCGCGGCGTACGCCGAGCTGGTCAGCGGGCTGCTCGAGGCTCGCCACGACGCCGCGTCGGCGCGCTTCGACGCCGAGGTCGCGGCCGCCGAGGCCGACGGTCGAATCGACGAACGGACCGCGCGGGTCCTCCGGTGGTGGCAGCGCGAGTCAGTACGTGCAGTGATCGAGCATGCACGCGCAGTTATCCCGCCTGCCCTGGGTGCGCTGGACGACGCCGATGCCGACGCGGCACGGCACAACGACGACGCCGCGGACGCCTGGGAACGTGCCACCACCCGTCCCCGGCTGGACCTCTCGCCCGCGCCGGCGCCGGCCGAGACGGCGGTTCGCGACCACCGACCGGAGGCCCCCCGTGCGCCCTCCGAGCCCCCGCGACCGGTGCCCCAGGAGCCGTCGCGACCCGCGGCCCAGGAGCCCGAAGGCGCGTCCGAGTCGCAGCCGGTGCGGGTCCCGGAGGAGGGTCCGTGGGCCATCCCGGCCGCGCGCAGCGCGTCGCCGGACCTCGCCGAGCCCGACGGTCCACGACGGCTGATCGTGGCCGGTCTCAACCCCTTGCCCCGCGGCAGCGGCGGCGGGCAGGCTCGGCGAGAATCCGTGCTCGACCGGCATCGCGACCGACATAAGGAGTAGAGGACCACCCGTGCCCACGCTGCGACTGCTGCCTGAGCTCGAGGACGAGCTGAAGCGACTGCCCGGCATCATCGCGGCGAGCGTGGTCACCGGACCGGATGCAGTGCCCACCGAGGTGCACATCCTCGCCGAGCCCGGCAAGCCGGCGAAGCAGGTGGTGCGGGACGTGCAGTCCTACGCGCTGGCCGTCCACGGCCTCGACATCGACCACCGGATCGTCAGCGTCGTCCAGATCGGCTCGGACGAGGTCGCCGAGGACCGCCCGCGGGTGGTGCCGGGCCCGGAGCCGGAGTCGGCGCCGCGACCGGTGATCAGCTCGATCATGGTCCGCACGGCCGGCAGCGAGGTGGAGGCTGTCGTCGAGGTCACGACCGCCGGTCACGTCTTCGAGGGACGCGTGGTCGGACCGGCCGTCGCCTCGCAGCGCCCGCGCATCGTCGCCCAGGCGACGTTGCGCGCCGTGGACGAGCTGCTCGGATCCGCCGCGGAGGTCGACAGTGCCGGGGTCCACCCCCACGGGGACCACCTGGTGGCGGTTACCCTGCTCACGGTCATGGTGCCGCGCTCGGGAGCCCAGCTCGTGAGCGGGAGCGCCGTGGTCCGCGGCGACGAGGCGGAGGCGGTGGCCCGTTCCGTGCTCGACGCCCTCAACCGCCGACTGTCCGGCTGAGCGTTGGGAGAGCCACGATGAGCAAGCGAGCACGCAAGCGTCGCGACCGCAAGAAGGGCGCGGCCAACCACGGCAAGCGGCCCAACGCCTGACCGGGCGCGCCGCGCGGCCGGCTGCGCGGGCCTACTCGGGGCGGTACTCCACGCTCGAGATCTCGATGCGCACCTGGGCGATCCTGGAGAGCACCCGCGACCGCAGCTCGCGCGACGCCGTCTCAGCCCCGCAGCAGCGCGCGATGAGCACCTTGACCTCCTGCTCGATGCCGTACTGGCGAAGGCACGGGGCGCACTCGTCGAGGTGCTGGCGGATCCGCAGCTTCTCCTCGTCGGGGATCTCCCCGTCGATGTAGCTGTACACCCGCTCGAGCGCTTCCCGGCAGTCGGTCTCGCTCGGCTCCCAGTCCTGCCCGAGCGCGTCATCGTGCGGGCCGGTCATGACGCCTCCCCTGCGGGGACCAGACCACGCTCGCGCGCGTAGTCCTCGAGCAACGCCCGCAGCGCCCGGCGGCCGCGATGCAGCCGCGACATGACGGTGCCGATGGGCGTACCCATGATGTCGGCGATCTCCTTGTAGGCGAAGCCCTCGACGTCGGCCAGGTAGACCGCGATCCGGAAGTCCTCGGGGATCTGCTGGAGGGCTTCCTTGACGTCGGAGTCGGGCAGGCGGTCGAGGGCCTCGGCCTCGGCGGAGCGCAACCCCGTCGAGCTGTGCGACTCCGCCCGCGCGAGCTGCCAGTCCTCGACGTCCTCGCCGCTGGACTGCTGCGGCTCGCGCTGCTTCTTGCGGTAGGTGTTGATGAAGGTGTTCGTGAGGATGCGGTAGAGCCACGCCTTGAGGTTGGTCCCCTCGGTGAACTGGTGGAAGGCGGCGAACGCCTTCACATAGGTCTCCTGCACCAGGTCCTCGGCGTCGGACTGGTTGCGGGTCATCCGAAGCGCGGCGGCGTAGAGCTGGTCCAGGAACGGCAAAGCGTCTCGCTCGAAGCGCGCCTGACGCTGCTCGGGGGTCTCCTCGAGGTCCTCGTCGGACACCCGCACCTCCCTGCCTGCACCTCGGTCCGGACCCGACGAGGGTATCGGCCACTCCGGCCACTCGAGGAAGGGCGGCCGCTCACCCGGCGCAGCAAGCATGTCGCCTGCAACATCTCGGCCGTCGGGCGGCATTCCCGGGCGTCAGTGCGAGTGGTCGAGCACCCAGTCGCCGACGGCCTCGGTGAGCATCGCCAGGGCCTCGCTCTGGGTGAGACCCGAGCGTTTGCCGACGGCGAACCCGTGGTCGGCCCCCGGAATGGCGACGACGGAAGGGCCGGCCGGGATCTCCTCGGGTCCCCCGAAGGCGTCGCGCGCGCCCTGCACGACGAGGGTGAGCACGCCCGAGCCGAGCAGCTCATCGGCCCGGGATCGATCCGGCCGTCCCGGCGGGTGGAGCGGGAAGGCCAGGGCCACCACGGCGGACGCGCCGACCTGGGCGGCGGTCCGGCAGGCGACCCGGGCCCCCGCGCTGCGTCCACCGACCACCAGGCGGCCCCGGCGTGGCCGGGTGACGTGGGCGAGGGCCGCCGCCCACGCTTGGTCGAGCTGGCCCGGCGGGGCGGCCACCCGTCGGCCGGCCACCCGCCACGGCTGCTCCATGCGCACGACGGTGATCCCCCGCCCCGGCAGGTCCGTCGCCAACGCCTGGAGGTCCCGCGTCTCCACGCCGGCTCCCGCTCCGTGCCCGAGGACGAGCACGACCCGCGGTCGCGCCGCCTCCTCGACCACGAGCCGGGCGGGCCCGACCGGGGTGTCCACGCGCAGCTCGGTCACGCCGGCACCGGGTCGAGCAGCTCGGCGCCGTTGTGCGCGACGTTGTTCACCCGGGTGCTCACCGGGTAGGCCTCGAGCTCGCCGGGCGAAGGCGGGGCGAGGAGAGCGAGCGCCGCGGCCGGGTCGGTGGCCCCCGGGTCCAGCCAGGAGGCCCAGGCCGCGCGCTCGACCAGCAGTGGCATCCGGTCGTGGATGCGGCCCACCTCGTCCACCGCCTCGGTCGTCAGCACCGTGCAGGTCCAGACCCACGCCTCCTGCTCGGCGGGGTCCAGGGCGGGGTCGCGCCACACCTCGTACAGCCCGGCCATGGCAAGCGGGTGCCCGTCGGCGCGGTGGATGAAGTACGGCTGCTTGCGGCCCTCCTCCGCGTACCACTCGTAGAAGCCGTCGGCGGGCAACAGGCAGCGCCGCGCGGCCAGCGCCTTGCGGAAGGCCGGCTTCTCGGCGGCGGTCTCGACCCGCGCATTGATCAGCCGGCTGCCGATCCTGACGTCCTTGGCCCAGGAGGGCACCAGTCCCCAGCGCAGCACGCGCAAGCGACGAACGGGCGGGGAGTCCACCGGCGCGTCCCGGTCCCGGCGGGTCAGGACGGCCGGCACCGGCTTGGTCGGCGCGACGTTGTAGTCGGGTTCCAACGGATGGCGCAGCTCGACCCGCTCGACCTCGAACTCCTCCACGAGGTCGTCGGGGTTGCGGCTGGCCGCGTAGCGCCCGCACATGGCGCCATCCTCGTCGATGCCTCCGACGGCGTGGCCACCTGTCCGCCGGGTGAACGGAAGGGAAACACGTTCGTCACCCAGCACGTCCCGCCACCCCCTAGTCTTCGGCCAACCGCCCTCTCCCGATTGGTGACCCACCCATGGACTCAGTCGAGACGCCGTCGGACCAGCCCACCGTCCACGGGGGGTCCGCCCCTGTCATCGAGGTGGTCGCCGAGGTCCGGGAAGGCACCTACGGAGACCGCGTCGCGACCGTCGAGCCCGGCGGGGCGGGCCTGATCACCGAGGAGGAGCGGCACGGCCGGCCGATCAACCTCTTCTGGACGTGGCTGTCACCGAACCTCGAGTTCGCGACCGTCTTCGTCGGCGTGATCGCGGTCCTGTACTTCGGGCTCACCTTCTGGCAGGCGGTGTCCGCCATCGTCCTCGGCACCGGCCTGGGCGCCTTCTTCCAGGTCGTGCTCGCGGCCCGCGGGCCGGAGCTCGGCGCCCCGCAGATGATCGTCAGCCGGATCCCGTTCGGCTTCTTCGGCAACATCCTCCCCGCGGGACTGAACTCCCTCGTCGCGGGCGTGGGCTGGTTCGCGGTCAACAGCGTCAGCGGCGCCCTCGCGCTGAACTCGCTGATCAGCATCCCGAAGCCGTTGGCGCTGCTGATCATCGCCGTGGTCCAGATCGCCATCGCCTTCCTGGGCCACAACCTCATCCACGTCTTCGAGCGCTACGCGTCGTACGCGCTGTTGATCATCTTCGCGGTGACCTCGATCGTCATCCTGGACAAGGCGCACAGCCACCTCGGGGCCGCATCGAGCGGGCACGTACCAGGTGGCTGGCTGATCGCGCTGGGAGCGACCTTCGGCTACGCGGCCGGGTGGAACCCGTACGCGACCGACTACACCCGTTACCTGCCCAGGGGCCAGGGTCGGGCGGCCGGGCTCTGGTCGGGCGCCGGCATCTTCGTCTCGTGCGTGCTGCTCGAGACGGTGGGCGCGGCCTCGGCACTGCTCGCGACGAACAGCAAGGGCAGCCCGACCGACCAGTTCGTCAGCCACCTCAGCTCGACGCTGGGCAACCTCACCCTCCTCGCCATCGTGGTCGGCGCGATCTCGGCCAACGCGATCAACGTCTACTCCGGTTCGATGTCCTTCCTGGCGCTGGGCATCGAGCTGCCGCTCAAGCTCCGGCGGGCCATCGTGGCCGCGGTCTTCGGGACGGCAGGCTTCCTCCTCGCCTGGTCCGGCCTGCACGACGAGGGCCAGAAGTACGAGAACTTCCTTCTCGTGATCTCGTACTGGATCGGCCCCTGGCTGGGCGTCGTGATCGTCGACCAGTACCTGCGCCGACGCCACGTGGTGTCGGGATACCTCTACGACCGCAAGCACAACCCGGTCGCCGGCTTCGTCGCCATGGCTCTCGCGATGATCGTCTCGATCACGCTGTTCTCCAACCAGACGGAGTACGTCGGCTGGGTGCCCAAGCACCACCCGGGCTTCGGTGACATCACCTTCGAGGTCGGCTTCGTCATCGCCGCGCTGGTCTACTGGGCGATCTACTCGATCGAGAAGTCGCGTCGCCCCGAGCCCGACGAGGTCCTCGTCCTCCCGAGCTGACCGGCGCGGCCCCCAGCCGGTCCCGCCCACCCCGTCGAGTGGGCGGAATCGGGGATCCGCTGGGCAGAGTCGGTCACCCGCGGAGGAAGTCGACCGACCGCTCGACGCCGTGCCAGGTCACCGTCGTGCTCCGAGGCTGCGTGCGTGCCACGACACGGCCGGCGCGCAGCACCAGGGTGCGGGGCGCCTGCAGGCGCAGCGCGTCGACGTCGGTCGGGGCGTCGAAGACCACGAGGTCGGCGGGGCTGCCGACGTCCAGCCCGTAGCCGTCGAGCGCCAGGGCGCGGGCCGGGTTCACGGTGACCATCTCCAGCAGCTGGTGCAGCTCGGCGTCGCCGCTCATGTGGCCGAGGTGGGCGAGCACGAACGCGGCCTGCATCGGGTCCCCGTGCCCGAGCGGGTACCACGGGTCCATCACCGAGTCGTGCCCGATGCAGACGTTGACTCCGGCCGCCATCAGCTCCTTGACCCGGGTGTGGCCGCGCCGGATCGGCCCGGTGTCGAAGCGCCCCTGGAGCACGGCGTTGTCCAGCGGGTTCGTGACCATGTGCAGCCCGGCCCGGGCGATGTTGCGCACCAGTCGGTAGGCGTACGCCGCGTTGTAGGAGTGCATCGCGGTCGTGTGGCTGGCCGTCACCCGCCCCGACATCCCGCGCCGCAGCGTCTCGGCGACCATCGTCTCGACGAAGCGTGAGTGGTCATCGTCGGTCTCGTCGCAGTGGATGTCGACGAGGAGCCCGAACTCGTCGGCCAGGGCCATCGCGAACTTCACCGACTCGACGCCGTCCTCGCGGGTCAGCTCGTAGTGCGGGATCGCGCCGACCACGTCCGCGCCCAGCTCCACGGCGCGGCGCATGAGGCTAGGACCGTCGTCGAAGCCCAGGATCCCGAGCTGGGGGAACGCGACGATCTGCAGGTCGACCATGCCGCGTGCCTGCTCCCGGAGCTCGACCATCGCCCGCAAGGCGGTCAGCTGCGGGTCGCAGACGTCGACGTGCGTCCGTACGTGCTGCACGCCGTGGGCCAATTGCCAGCGCAGCACCTCCCCGGCGCGGGCGGTCACGTCCTCGACGGTGAGGTCCTTCACCCGGTCCGCCCACACCGCGATGCCCTCGAAGAGCGACCCGCTCATGTTGGGTCTCGGCTGGCCGACGGTGAGCACCGCGTCGAGGTGGATGTGCGGCTCGACGAGCGGCGGGGTCACCAGCGCCCCGCCCAGGTCGAGCACCTCCCGCGCCCTGGTGTCAGGCGTCACCGCCACGACGCGCCCGCCGTCGACCCCGATGTCGACCGGGTCCTGCGCGCCGACCGGTCGCGCCGTTCGCAGCAGGAGGTCGATCTCGGGCGCGGTCACGCCGCCGCCTCCGCGACGAAGGCCGCCAGGGCGCGCCGCAGGGCCACGCCCAGGCGGTCCGCGCGGACGTGCATCTCGGCCTTGAGGTCGAGGGGGAACGTGGGGGCGTCCATCACGACCTGCAGGGCGAGGTCCTCGGCGAGCACGGCCTCCTCGAAGGCGACCTCACGAGCCACCACCTGGGCGTCGGGGTCGGCGACGCCGCCGATCCCGTGCAGCAGCATCTTCGTCCAGATCAGCGTCGAGCCCTCGTCCTCCGGGGTGGCGAGGAAGAGGATCGTCTTGACCGCCCCGGCGTCGAGCTCCTCCAGCCGCAGCAGCAGCTGGAACGGCGCGCGGTAGACATAGGTCGCGCGGCGCCGCTGCCGGACCGGGCGCAGGCCGGCCACCACCCCTGGGTCCTCCGGGTTGTCGAAGTCCTGCACCTGGACGCTTCGGAAGCCGTTCGGCTCCTCTACCACCTCATAGGCCGGCACGACCTCGACGTCCGCGCCGAAGGTCGCGGCGTGGACGAACGGGAAGTGCGCCACGTCGAGGAAGTTGTCCGCGACGGCACCGCAGGAGACGCCGGTACGTGCCGGCGGCAGCCAGGCGCCGACGAAGTCGCGGTCCTCGACGTCGGGCTCGTCGAACAACGGGACGAGCGGGGGCTCCAGGGCGACGTGGACCAGGCCCCAGCGCTCGGTGATCGCGTGCACCGGCGGGTCCGCGGTCCAGCCGCCGGGGCCGCGACTCAGCGTGAGGTCGCGCCCGAGCAGCCGTACCTCGACGGTCTGCCCCGGTGCATCGGCCTCGAGCACCGCGTGCCAGGCCCTGGCGAGCGCGGGATCGGTGTTCCCGAGACCCGCCCGCACCACGGCTCGCCCCCCCGCCGGCGTCGCCTGCGCCCAGACCGCGCCGTCCCGCTCCACGACCCGCGGCGCGTCGGGCAGGTGCGCTCCTCGCGGCACGTCGGCGTCGCCCATCGAGGGGACACGCAGGCACCGGCCGTCGAGGGAGAACTGCCATCCGTGGTACGGACAGGTCAGCACCCCGTCCGCGAGACGCGCCGCGTCGAGGGGCACCAGCCGGTGCGGACAGCGCGCCGAAAGGAGGACGGGTGGCCCGTCGTCGCTGCCACGAAGCAGCGTGTACGGCGTCCCGCCGACGTCGACGCGGCTCGGACGGGTCGTCACATCGGCCGACGCGGCCACCTTGATCCACGGGTCCACCGGGCCATCCTCTCCCTCGACCCGGCCGCCGCCCAACGCGGCGGCCCGGCTCCGGCGCTCTAGGCTGGTCGGCGATGACCGACCTGTGGGCCGCACCCGTCGCCGAGGGTCCCGTCGACGCCGTCGTGACGCTGCCAGGGTCGAAGTCCGTGACCAACCGAGCCCTCGTGCTGGCCGCCCTGGCCGACTCGGCCTCGCTCATCAGGCACCCGCTGCGCGCCCGCGACACCGAGCTGATGGCCGAGGGGCTGCGCCGGATGGGTGCCGAGGTCGAGGGAGAGTCGGCATGGGCCGTGCAGCCCCGACGGATGCACGGCGCAGACGTGGACTGTGGCCTCGCCGGCACCGTGATGCGCTTCCTGCCGGTCGTCGCCGGTCTGGCCGACTCCGACGTGCGCTTCGACGGGGACCCCCGAAGCCACGAGCGTCCGATGGGTCCGCTCGTCGACGCGCTGCGAACCCTCGGCGTGGAGGTCGACGACGACGGCCGTGGGGCGCTGCCGCTCACGGTGCGGGGACGCGGCTTCGTCAAAGGCGGCACCGTGACGCTGGACGCATCCGCGTCCTCGCAGTTCGTGTCTGCGCTGCTCCTGGTGGGCCCCCGCTTCGACGAGGGACTCGAGGTACGGCACCAGGGACCCCCCATGCCGTCGGCCCCGCACGTCCGGATGAGCGTGTCGATGCTGCGTGCGGCCGGAGGCGTGGTCGACGACGACACCCCGGACGTGTGGCGCGTCGCGCCCGGCCGCCTGGTGGGGCGCGACCTCGACGTGGAACCCGACCTGTCCAACGCCGCACCGTTCCTGGCCGCCGCGCTCGTCACCGGAGGACGCGTCACCATCCCCGGCTGGCCGTCCGGCACGAGCCAGGCCGGGGACGCGCTGCGGGAGCTGCTGGCGTCGATGGGGGCCAAGGTGTCGTGGGGGGCGGACGGCCTCACCGTGAGCGGAACGGGATCCGTCGCCGGCATCGACGCCGACCTGCACGATGTCGGCGAGCTGACCCCCACCCTGGTGGCCCTCGCCGTGCTGGCGAGCTCTCCGTCCCGCCTGCGCGGCATCGCCCACCTTCGCGGGCACGAGACAGACCGACTGACCGCCCTCGCCGAGGCCTTCGGCGGGCTCGGAGCCGAGGTGCGCGCCAGCGAGGACGGGCTGGAGGTGCGGCCGCGCCCCCTGCACGGAGGGCCGTTCCCGACCTATGACGACCACCGGATCGCGACGGCGGGAGCGGTCGTCGGGTTGGTCGTGCCCGGCGTCCAGGTGGTCGACGTCGCGACGACCGCGAAGACGCTGCCCGGGTTCGTCGACCTCTGGCTGCACATGCTCGGCCGCTGACCCGGCCATGCCGCGCCGATCCGACCTCGACGAGGACGACGTCCGGGTACGTCCCGGCCGGGCGAAGTCGCGAGCCCGTACCAAGGACCGCCCGGCTCACGGCAGCGCGGTGGAGGCCGTGGTCCTCACCGTCGACCGGGGCCGCTTCACCTGCCTGGTGCTCGACCCCGAGTCCGACGCGCACGGTCTCGAGGTCGTCGCGGTCAAGGCCCGCGAGCTCGGCCGCAGGGGGATCGTCGTCGGTGACCGGGTCGCCCTCGTCGGTCACGTGTCCTCGGACCCCGACGCCCTGGCCCGCGTGGTACGCGTCGAGCCACGGCGCTCCGCGCTGCGGCGCAGTGCCGATGACACCGACCCGGTGGAGCGCGTTCTGGTCGCGAACGCCGACCAGCTCGCCATCGTGACCGCCCTCGCCGACCCGGCACCCCGCGTCGGCCTGATCGACCGCTGCCTGGTCGCCGCCTACGACGCCGGGCTGCGACCGCTGCTGGTCCTCACCAAGGCCGATCTCGCGGGACCCGAGGCGCTGCTCTCGACCTATGCCGCCCTCGACGTCGCCCACGTCGTCGTCACGAAGGGCGGTGACCTCACGGCGCTACGCGAGCGACTTCTCGGCCGCGTCACCGTCCTCGTCGGCCACAGCGGGGTCGGGAAGTCGACCCTCGTCAACGCCCTCGTCCCCGGGGCAGACCGCTCGACCGGCCGGGTCAACGCGGTCACCGGACGCGGCCGGCACACCTCCTCCTCCGCGCTCGCGCTGCCCGTCCCGGGCATGGCGGACACCTGGGTCGTGGACACGCCCGGGGTGCGCTCCTTCGGGCTCGCGCACGTCGATCCCTCTCGGGTGATCCACGCCTTCCCCGACCTGCAGGCGGGGACCGACGGCTGCCCGCGAGCCTGCTCGCACGACGAACCGGACTGCGCCCTGGACGCCTGGGTCGCCGCTGGGTGGGCGGCGCCCGAGCGGCTGGCGTCGCTGCGCCGGCTCCTGCGCACCAGGGAGGAGCCGCGCCTCGAGGAGCCCGAGGGCTCCTGAGACTCACTGGCGGTGGTCGGTCGCCTGGACGATCGGGCGCCACACGGCCCGGGAGCCGGCATCGCCGGTGTAGGCGACCCACCCCGTCGCGAGGGCGCAACAGGCGACGGCGACGGCGCACGCGACCAGCCGCGCCCCCGGCGACGGCGGCGACGCAACGGGTTCGGGCGGTGAGGAGCGCAGGCTGAGGTTGCCCATCCGCTCCTCGACGACGAACCACACCCCGGCCGCAGCCGCGGCCAGCAGCACGAACCAGACGACCCACACGCCGAGGTGAGCGTGGTGCTGGATCGCCGGGGACGCGCCGATCCGGGCGCGAAGCGCCCGCCCGGACTGGACCGCGACGAGCGAGGCGAGCAGGGCGATGACGAGGAGCACGAGGATCGGCACCGCGAGACGCTCCCGCCAGGTCCGGCTCGCCGCGGCGACGAGCACCCCGAGGAAGGCCAGCGGCACGAGCACGACCACGGCGTGCACGACGAGGATGTGGACCGGCAGGCCGGTGACCGTGTCGAAGATGCTCGCCGGCATGTCGCTCCTTCGTCCGGGCGGTTGGGCGCCGAGGGTGGGCGCGCTGTCCTAGATCGGCACGGTCCCCCCGGCGCGCCAGTAGACACCGCGCTCGCGGTGCAGGAAGCCCTCGTCGACCAGGGCGCGCCGAAGGGCCGGGTAGTCCGGGTGGAACTCCCGCAGCCGCTCGTCGACCTGGGCCTCGAGGTAGTGCAGTCCCGGGACGAACTCCTGGGCGAGCCGGTCGAGGACCACCAGCCGCTTGGAGCGCTTGGCGGGGAGCCGCACGAGCCGGCCGTCCACGAAGAACGCCCGCTCGATCTTCACGATGTCGAGCCTGCCGTGGTTCAGCCTGCCCATGGACGCCCAGCCTGCCACGCTCGATAGGGTCCCGGACCGTGGACGAGGCGACCTCCTCAGCGACCCATCACGACGACCTCGAGCTCGCGCTGGCCCTCGCCGACGAGGCCGACGCCCTCACCCTCGAGCGCTTCCTCGCCCAGGACCTGGTGGTCGAGACCAAGCCCGATCTCACCCCGGTCACCGACGCCGACCGCGCCGTCGAGCGTCTGCTGCGCGGGCACCTGGCGGCGAGGCGCCCCGCGGATGCGGTGCAGGGCGAGGAGTACGGCGCCGACGGCGACCCCGACACCGGGCGGGTGTGGGTCCTGGACCCGATCGACGGGACCAAGAGCTTCGTCCGCGGGGTGCCCGTCTGGGCGACCCTGATCGCTCTGCTCGTCGACGGGCTGCCCGTCGTCGGCGCGGTCTCCGCTCCCGCGCTGGGGCGCCGCTGGTGGGCCGCCTCGGGAGCGGGGGCCTGGACCGGGGGGGCCCTGGTGGAGACACGGCTCATCCACGTGTCCTCCGTGGGGGTGATCGCGGACGCCTCGGTCTCGGTCAGCGACCGCCGTGGCTGGGCCGAGGTCGGCCGGCTGGCCGGTTTCGAGACCCTGCTCGAGGCGGCCTGGCGCGCCCGCGCCTACGGCGACTTCTGGTCCCACATGCTGGTCGCCGAGGGCGCGGTCGACGTCGCGGCAGAGCCGGAGCTCTCGCTGTGGGACGTGGCGGCCCTGGTCCCGGTGGTCGAGGAGGCGGGCGGGCGGATCACCGGCTGGGACGCCTCTCGGTGCACCGGCCCCACCGGTGGGATCACGACGAACGGGATCCTGCACGAGCAGGTCCTGTCCGTGCTGGCCGGCGCGGCCTCCTAGGTTCCTCGCTCAGCCGGCCGCGACCTCGCGGCGCAGCGCGCTGATCGCCTCCAGGTCCCAGCCGGGTCGCGGCAGCGAGGAGAGAAGCAGCTTCGTGTACGGGTGCTGGGGGTCGCTGAGCAGCTGGGCGGTGGGCCCCTGCTCGACCACTCGCCCCCGGTGGAGCACCAGCGCCTCGTCGCACACGTAGCGCACGACCGCCAGGTCGTGGCTCACGAACACCAGCCCGATGCCGGTCTCCCGCCGGATGTCGGCCAGCAGGTTCAGCACCTGGGCCTGCACAGAGACGTCGAGGGCCGACACCGCCTCGTCCAGGACGAGCACGCTGGGGGCGACCGCCAGCGCTCGCGCGATGGCCACTCGCTGCCGCTGGCCGCCGGAGAGCGCCCGTGGCAGGGCAGCGGCCTCGCGGGCGCCCAGCCCCACCTGGTCGAGCAGCTCGGCGATGCGCCGGGCCCGGCTCGAGCGGTCGAGCCGGGTGTGCAGCCGCAGCACGGCGTCGAGGCAGTCGTCCACGGTCACCCGAGGGTCCAGGGACAGGTACGGATCCTGGAAGACGATCTGCACCGCACGAGCGCGCGCCAGTCTCTCGGAGCGCCGGCGGGCGTCGAAGGCCAGCGGGCGGCCCTGGATGACCACCTCCCCCGCGTCGGGGCGCTCCAGGCCCACCAGCAGACGAGCGGTCGTGGACTTGCCGGACCCCGACTCCCCCACGAGGCCGACGCTGCCACCGGCGTCGACACGGAAGGACACGTCGTGCACGGCGCGCACCAGCGTCGCGCCGCTGCGGTAGGTCTTGGTGAGGCCGACGGCCTCGAGCAACGGGCTCACGGACGACCCTCCTCGAGGCTGCCCAGCCGGACGAGGTCACCCGTGGAGAGCTGGGCCCGCGGGCAGGCCACCTCGTGGCCGGCGCTGCCCGTGACCGGCTCGAGGCCGGGTCGAAGGGACAGGCACGGATCTGGAACGGCGAGCGGGCAGCGCGCGGCGAAGGCGCACCCGGGCGGGTCCTCGAGCAGGCCGAGTGGCGTGCCCGGGATCGGGACGAGCCGCTCCTGGGCGCCGTGGATGTCCGGCGTCGAGGCGAGCAGGCCCACCGTGTAGGGATGCCTCGGCTCGGAGAACAACCGATGGGCCGGGGCGGCCTCGACGACGCGTCCGGCGTACATGACATAGACCCTGGTGCACACCGCCGAGGCGAGGTCGAGGTCGTGGGTGATGAAGAGCATCCCCATGCCCCGCTGGGCCTGCTGACGGGTGAGGATCGCGAGGATCTCGGCCTGGGTGGTGACGTCCAGAGCCGTCGTCGGCTCGTCGCAGAGGAGCAGCGCTGGCTCGGTGGACAGCGCGGCAGCGATCATCACTCGCTGGAGCATGCCCCCGGAGAGCTCGTGCGGGTGCTGGCGAAGATGTCGGGGCGGGTCGGGCATCCCGACGGCAGCCAGCAGCTCGACGGCCCGCTCGGTGGCGGCGCCCTTGGACCAGCCGCGGTTCAACCGCAGGGACTCGGTCATGAAGTCGCCCACCGTGCGCATCGGGTTGATCCCGGCCCGCGGGTCCTGGAAGACCATCGACACGGTGGACGAGCGCAGGGTGCGCAGCTGCGCCGGGGCCGCGGAGCCGACGTCGACGTTGCCCACGAGCACCCGACCGGCCACCTCCGACCCGGACGGTGTGAGCCCGAGCACCGCCCGCGCGGTCACCGACTTGCCCGACCCCGACTCACCGACCAGGCCGACGATCTCGCCGGCCTCCACGGTCAGGTCGACCCCGTCGAGGATGGGACGGCGCGCCCGGCCGGGAAGCCGCACCGACAGCCCGTAGATCGACAGCAGCGCCATCAGCGTTCCCTTCGCGCGATGCGGTCGCCGATCTCTTCGCCGACGACGTTGAACGCCACGACGACGACGACGATGGCCACGGCCGGTGCGATCGCGGACATGGGCTGACCGGAGAGGACCGCACCTCGACCCTGTTCGACCATGGCGCCCCAGTCGGGCGTCGGAGGCTGGACGCCGAGCCCGAGGAAGGACAGCGCAGCGAGGTCGAGGAGCGCGTAGCCGAAGTTCAGCGTGGACTGCGCGAGCACCGTCGAGGACACGTTCGGCAGCAGTCGCCTCGTCGCGGTGTACGTCGGCCCGAAGCCCTGGACGCGGTAGGCGGCGACGTACGGCTGCGTCTTGCCCTGCACGACCAGGCTGCGGGTGAGCCGAGCGACGAAGGGCAGATAGGCGACTGACATCGCGACGACCGGCGCCGTCATGCCCTTGCCGAACAGGGCCACGACGAGGATCGCGAGGAGCAGTCCCGGGAAGGCGAACAGGATGTCGAGGACCCGCGACAGCACCAGGTCGACCCAGCCGCCTCGCCAGCCGGCGAGGAGTCCGACGACGATCCCGAACACCGTGGAGAGCACGACCACGAACAGCGGACCGACCAGGCTGGTGCGCGCACCGAACATCACCCGGGACAAGGTGTCGCGGCCCGACTCGTCGGTGCCCAGCAGGTGCTGCAGGCTCGGGCCGGACAAGGCGTTCGACAGGTCCGTGGCGTTCGGGTCGTAGGGCGCGAGGACGGGAGCGAACAGCGCGATCAGCACGAAGCCGATGAGGATCGTGACGCACGTCCAGAACAGCCAGCTTCCGCCGAAGTCGCGCACCGCGCCGAGCCGGCCGACGCGGGGCGTCTCGATCGCGACGCTCATCGGGCCGCGTCACCTGCCTTCACCCGGGGGTCGATCAGCGGGTACGCCAGGTCGACCACGAAGTTGATGATCACGAAAGCGGCGACGACGAGGAGCACGAGCGCCTGGACGACGGGGAAGTCGAGCTTGTCCACCGACGCCACGAGCAGTGAGCCGATGCCGTCGAGGCCGAAGGCGGTCTCGACCACCGCACTGGACACGAGCAGCCCTGCCACGAGCAGCCCGGAGATCGTGAGGATCGGCCCACCGGCGTTGCGCAGGACATGCCGGCGCACGACCGTCCTCCTCGCCAGCCCGCGGCTCAGGGCGACCTCGACATGCTCTCGGCTCAGCACGTCGAGCATCGACGACCGGGTGATGCGCGCGACCAGCGCGATGAAGGTCAGAGACAGTGCGATCGCCGGCAGCGTGAGGTGGTAGAGCCGGTCCACGGGGCCCTGGCCCGCGCCGAACGTGGGGAACAGGCCGAGGCGCACCGAGAAGAACGAGATCAGCACGATCGCCGCGGCGAAGGAGGGGATCGCGGCGAAGAACGTGACGACGACCAGGACCGCCTTGTCGCTGCTGCGCCCGGCGCGAAGCGCTCCGAGGATCCCGGCACCGAGACCGACGACGAGGATGATCACCGCCGACAGCAGGACGAGGGAGAAGGTGGTCGGCAGTCTCGACGCGATGAGCGTGGAGACGTTCTCGCGGTACTCCAGCGACCGGCCGAAGTTACCGTGGAGCACGCCGGCCAGCCAGTGGACGTACTGGACGAGGAACGGCTGGTCGAGCCCGTACTGCTTCTTGATCGCCGCGATGGTCGCCGGCGACGGGCTGCGCCCCTGGATGAGGAAGTCGATCGGGCTCCCGGGGACGACGTACAGCGACGCGAACACCAGGAACGAGGTGACCAGCAGGGTGAGCATCAGCCCGAGCAGTCGCCAGACGACGAACGTCGCGGTGCGGGGAGGCGCGACCCCGGCACCGTCGAGGCTCACAGCGTCGGTCGCCACGTCGCGTCGCCCCACCGAGGCTGCTGGCGCTCCAACGCGGCGCCGAGACGGAAGACGGTCCGGTCGTCGTAGGTCCGACCGACGATCTGCACGCCGGTGGGCACCCCGTTGCTCGCCAGGCCGCTCGGCACCGACAGCACCGGGACCCGGCCGATCACGTTGAACGGGATCGTCATGAGGGCGTCCTCCCACGCGTGGTCCCCGCCGTCGATGCGCACCACCGCGTCGACGTAGTCGTCGCCGGCGACCAGCCCCTCGGTGCCTATGGTCGGGCAGAGCAGCGCGTCATGGGAGTCGAGCAGGTCGCCGAGCGGGCGGTAGACCTCGGTCTCGGCGGCCAGCCCCGCGAGGCGTGAGGCGGTGTCGCCGTGTGCCGTCGCCCGGGCGGCGAAGGCTCGCGTGTACGGCATGAGCAGCTCGGCGTCGTCCCCGGCGATGCTGTCGACGAAGGCACCGAAGATGGAGCCGAAGTGCGCCCACGCGGCGGCCAGGATCACCTCCCGTCGCCACGGGAGCTCCACCTCCTCGACGTGCACGCCGGCTCCGCGCAGGGCGTCCGCGGCGGCTCGGGTGTTCGCCTCGACGACGGGCTCGACCGGGAAGTCGCCCAGGCGCACGCAGAGCGCGACCCGCATCCCCTCGACCTGGTCGTCGACCTCGCCGAGGTGGTAGGTCGGGCGGAGCGACGCCTGGTCGCCCGCCCACGGCCCGGCGAGGACGTCCTGCAACCGGGCGACGTCGGCGACGCTGCGGCCCATCGGGCCGTCCGCGCAGTAGCTGTCCAGGTTGAACGGCGCGAGCCCCGGGATCCGGCCGAAGGGAGCCTTGAAACCGACCACACCGCACAGCGAGGACGGGATGCGGATCGAGCCCCCGATGTCCGAGCCGGTGGCGAGGACGGTGGTGCCCGCGGCCAGCGAGGCGCCCGCGCCCCCGGACGAGCCGCCCGGGGAGAAGGCCGTGTTCCACGGGTTGCGGGTGACTCCCCAGAGCTTCGAGTGCGTGAACGGCGCGCACGAGAACTCAGGAGTCGTGGTCCGCGCGTGCACGACCGCACCGGCCGCGACGACCCTGCTGACCACTGGGTGGGTGACGTCGGCGACGACACCCTGCTCGAGGAGGGATCCCTCCTCGATGAGCCGTCCCGCGATGGGCTGCTCCTCCTTCAGGGCCAGGGGCACTCCCTCGAGCGGACGGATCTCCGCGTCGCGGTCGCGGTAGCGTCGCTCGGACTCGCGCGCGGCGACGTAGGCCTCCTCCCGCATCTGCTCGGTGAAGGCGTTCACGTCCGGCTCGACCTCGTCCGCCCTCGCGAGGACGGCGTCGAGCACCTCGACGGGCGACAGGTCCCCGCGACGGAACCTCGCCAGCGCCTCGGTCGCGGAGATGTAGTGGAGGTCGTTCACTTCGCGGCCCCGATCGTCGCGGCCCAGGGGTAGTAGAGGAAGTTGATCGACGGCGAGACGCCGGTGATCCGCTTCCCGAGCCACAGCGACGTCGGCGCGGTGAAGAGGGGCAGCCAGGGCAGCTCCACCTGGCTGATCTGCTGCGCCTTCGCCGTGTACGCCGAGCGCTGGACCGGGTCGGCGGTCGCGATCGCGTCGTCCACCGCTGCGTCGAAGGCCTTGTCGGACCAGGAGCCGTAGTTGCTGAACTCACCGGTGCGCAAGACGCCGTACATGTCCAGCGGGTCGCCGATCGAGACGTACCAGGCGGTCATGAACAAGTCGATCCCCTTGCGAGCCGCGGGGTCACTGAACAGCGCGGTGTACTTGTCCGGGGCGATCGTGCGGATGACGGGGTCGAGGCCGATCGCCTTCGCGGCGGCCGCCGTCGCCTGGGCGACGATGTCCGAGTCCGCCGAGATCGGGCTGGTCGCGATGACGACCTTCTGCCCGTTGACGCCCGCCTGGGCCGCCAGGGCCTTGGCCTTGGCGACGTCGTAGGGGTAGCTCGCCAGCCCGGCGTAGTAGGAGTCGACGGTGGCCGGGGGGACGCCGACCCAGTCGCTCCTGGTGACCAGTGAGTCGGCGAGGTCGCCGACACCCTGCTCGCCGGCCTTGATGATGCCCTGCCGGTCGGTCGCCATGAGCAGTGCCTGACGGACGCGCTTGTCGCTGAGGACTCCCTTGAGGTTGCTGACGATCTCGTCGACCACGGTGGTGTTGGTGCCGAAGTAGAGGCTGCCCTGGCCGCCGTTCTTCAGCTGCGCGTATGCGTTCGGCGGCACCTGCCAGCCGCCGTCGACCTCACCGGACTGCCACGCGTTGATCCTCGTGTTCGGGTCCTCGAGGAACACGAACTTCACCTGTGCCGCCTTGGCACGCAGGGTGGGGTCCCAGTACTGGTCGAAGCGCTTGAGGACGATGCTCTGCCCGGGCGTCCAGGAGGAGAGCGCGAACGGTCCCGTGCAGTTCACGCCGGTGCTCGGGTTCCCGTAGTTGGCGCCGTCCTTGGCCAGCGTCGCGGCCGACTCCACGGTGCCGGGCGTGACCGCCATGTACTGGTTGAAGGTCGCGTCGGGTCGGGAGAGGGTCACCGTGACCTGGTAGGGCCCCGTCTTCTCGATCGACTTCACATTGCGGAAGACGCTCGCCCAGTAGGAACCGACCTTGGGGTTGAGGTTGTACTTCAGCGACGCGACCACGTCGTTCGCGGTCATGAGGGTGCCGTCGTGGAAGTGGACGCCCTGCCGGATCGTGTAGACCCACGTCGTCGGATCGGGGTTCGCCCACTTCGTCGCCAGACCTGGCGAGTACGACAGGTCGGAGTTCCAGCGCAGCAGGCTCTCGCAGACGTTGGACAGCACCGTGTTCGGCGGGTAGTCGAAGGCGTAGGCGTAGCTGAGCGAGAGGGGCTCGGCGTACAGCGACCACGTGAAGGAGTCGATGTCCCCCGCCGGTGCCGGAGTCTGCGCGGTCAGCTGGTACGCGCTGTCGCCGGACACGGACGACGATGCGCCCGCCCCACCGGAGGAGCTCGCGGTGCCGCTGCACGCGGCCAGCAGGACGGTCGCCGCGGCGACGGTGGCCGCCGCGGCGAGGCGGCGCCCGGGGGCGAATCTGGTCAACATTCCTCCAGCGGGGTCAGCGGTCGAGGTCACGAACGCATCGGTCAGGAGATCGGGTCGAGGGGGGCGTCGTCGCGGGCGAAGACTCGGGCGCCCTCGACATAGGTCTGGCGAACCCGGGCGTCGGAGATGAGCTCGCTCGGGTGGGCGAAGGGGTCGCGGTCGAGGACGACGAGGTCGGCGTCCATGCCTTCGCGCAGCCGGCCGGTCAGCTCCTCCTGGTGGTTCACCCAGGCCGAGCCGGCCGTGTAGGCCGTCAGTGCGGTGGCGAGGTCGAGCGCGTTGCGGGCGTACAGGGGCTCCGCGTCCGGCCCGGCGCCCGGCGTGCGCCGGTTGACCGCGACGTGCACGCCGGCCAGCGGGTCGGCGCTGCTCACCGACCAGTCGCTGCCGGCGGCGATCCGTGCCCCCGCGCGTTCGAGGTCGCCGAACGGGTACTGCCAGGAGGCCCGGCGCTCGCCGAGGAACGGGATGGTGAGCTCGTCCATCTGCGGCTCGTGGGCCGCCCACAGCGGCTGGATGTTGGCGACGGCGTCGAGCAGGGCGAAGCGCCCGAGGTCGTCGGGATGCACCACCTGGAGGTGGGCCAGGTGGTGGCGGCCCTCGCCCGGCCCGTTGCGCCGGTACGCCGCCTCGAGCGCGTCGAGCGCCTCGCGCACCGCGCGATCGCCCAGGGCGTGGAAGTGCACCTGGAAGCCCGCGGCATCCAGTGCCGTGACGTGCTCTCGCAGCGCGAGGGGGTCGACGAAACTCAGGCCCGCGTTCGCGGTGCGGCAGCCGCATGCGTCGAGGTACGGCTCGAGCATGGCGGCAGTGAAGTTCTCGGCGACGCCGTCCTGCATGATCTTGACCGTGGTGGGCCGGAAGCGGCCGTAGCGACCCTCACCGCGCCGCTCGAGCAGCTCAGGCAGCTGCTCGAGCCCGCGCTGGCGGTCCCACCAGAGCGCGCCGACGACTCGGGCCCGCAGCTCGCCGTCCCTCGCCGCGTCGAGATAGACGGGCAGGATGTCCTGGTCGCCGAAGACCTCCCCGACCGCCGCGTCCTGCCAGCTCGTCACGCCGAGGGAGAACAGGTGGTCCTGCGCCGCGAGGAGCCCCTGACGCTGCTCCTGGGCGGTCACACCGGGAAGCAGGCCCGCCACCAGGGCGGCGGCACCCTCGTGCAAGGTGCCGGCGGGGAACCCGTCGGCCTCCCGCTCGACGCGCCCGTCCACCGGATCGGGTGTGTGCGGGCCGAGACCGGCGCGCTCGATGGCCGCCGTGTTGACCCACGCGCCGTGCCCGTCGCGGTTGGTGAGGTAGGCGGGACGGTCGGGCACGACCGAGTCGAGCAGCTGCCGGGTCGGCGTACCGGACGGGTAGTGGTCCATCGACCAGCCCGACCCGACGATCCACGGCAGGTCCGGGTTCGAGGCGGCATAGGCGGCGATGGCGGCGAGCGCCGCGTCGGCGTCGGCGCAGCCGTGGACGTCGCAGCGCAGCATCCCCACGCCCGCCATCACCGGGTGGACGTGGGCGTCCTGGAACCCCGGCAGGAGGAGCCCGCCGGCCAGGTCGACGACCTCGGTCCGCGGGCCGACGAGCTCGCCGACCTGCTCGTCGGTGCCGACCGCCAGGATCCGGCCGTCGGCGACGGCGAGCGCCCCAGGGTGGGAGGTCACCTGCCCGGGGCTGAAGAGTCGTCCACGGACGAAGACACGATCGGCGTTCACCCTGACCCTGGCCTCCTCGGCTGATGTCGGTCGGGTGAGGTTAGGTCAGCCCGCCTGAGGAGTCAACACTGTTGACTACATCGTTGACAAAGACGCTGGGCGCGGGCACGCTTCCCCTCCCGGCGAGCGACGCCGGATGGGCCAGGAGGAGGAGCTGACGTGGCCGACACGGCGGCACGACGACGGACGAGGCGGGCCCAGCTGGACCGCCGCACGATCGTCGACGCGGCCCTGCGGTTGGCCGCGACGGGCACGGCGGACGCGATCTCCTTCCGCAAGCTCGGGGCCGAGCTCGGCGTCGATCCCACGGCCATCTACCGGCACTTCCGGGGACGCGACGAGCTCGTCGAGGCCCTCATCGACGAGCTGCTGGTCACGGTCACCGCGGCGGCGCGCGAGGGCGACTGGCGCCGGCGACTGCTCGCGCTCGGCGTGTCGACGGTGGCCGAGATGACGGCTCACCCCTGCGTGGGCGTCGAGGTCGGCACTCGGTCCACCCAGGGCCCGGCGGAGCGCGACGCCATCGAGATCGTCCTCGCGGCACTCGACGAGGCCGGGCTCGACGAGGAGTCAGCAGTGCGCTTCTACGGTGTGTTCACCAGCTATGTCGTGGCCTTCGCCAGCGCCATGGCGGCTGGCCGCCTGACCGCCTCCGGCACCGAGGAGGACTACGACAACCGGTGGGTCGGTCCGCTCGCGCGCATCGATCCGCAGCGTCACCCGCACGTCGCGAGCTACGCCTCGGAGCTGATCCGGCTCACCGACGCCGAGGTGTTCGAGACCGGGCTCGCCGTGATCCTGGACGCCGCCGAGGCCGCCGGCGCCGCTAGGCGGGCCGGGCCGGCCTCCTGACGGGCGGTCTCAGCCGCCGGCCGGAGCCTCGGCCTCGCCAGGAGGCAGCCACCGACCGGTGCGCATGAGCAGGTCGAGGGCGCGCACCGCCGGGCTGGGGTCGTCCTCGTAGCCGTGCGCGTACCAGCGACGCCGGAAGTCATCGCCGCTGATCCCGAGCAGTCGGCTCGCCTCGACATCGATGAGGACCCGCAGGTCGACGGCCGGTGAGCGCAGGGCGGGCTCGGTCATGCCGTACAGCCTTCCCGCAGAACATGTGGGTCGCCTGGGACCGAGTGGTCGGGGCTGCCATCTGGGTCCCCGGCGGTTGAGCGCTCGCTCGAACCGAGCCTAGGAGGAGCCTCGCACCCCCACAAGACCTCGAGACCCTCGACCGGCCTCATGCCGCCGGCGACGGCGCGGCGTCCTGGCGGGCCGGCTCTGGCTCCGACGGGCGGCTGAACCGGGCCGGCCAGCGCACCAGCAGCGCAGGGGCGAGCAGGGTGGCGGCGAGGTCGAACCAGCCGTAGCCGCCTGCCGCCCCGGACGGCGGGTTGCCGATGGCCACCAGGCCGGTCGGGTCGTGCGGCTGCCACGCCCAGGTGCCCAGCCGCGTGCCCAGCAGCTCCAGGTAGGTCACGACGACGAACGCGCCGACGTAGAGGCCGCGGGAGCGACCGAACACGAAGAAGCCGAGCAGGCACAGGTACCAGAACGCTCCCAGCACGTCGAGGCGCGGGGCGAGCGGCGAGAGGCCCCAGAGCGCGTACGCCCCGCCGGCCAGGGCGGTCAGCCCGATGAGCGGCCGCAGGTGGCCGCGCACGTACGTGCTGCGCCCGATCGCCAGCGCGCCGAGGTAGACCAGCCCGTGGCCGGGCGGCACGAACCAGGGGACGTTGTGCAGCCGGTAGACGTACACACCGAGCCAGCCGGCGAAGGTGTACTCGACCGCGGTCGCGAACACCACGACGACCGCGGTCTGCATGCGCACGAGCGGGGTCTCTCGTCGCAGCAGCGCCACGAGGAGCAGCCAGGTGAGCAGCCCGAGGCCGTGCTGCTGGCTCAGCGAGGCGGTTCGGTCCAGCCACAGGACGGCCGGTACCCACACGAGGACGACGAGCGCGGGCACGGGCCCATCCTGCCGTGTCTTGCATGGACAGCGCGGCACGGCACCGCCACGATGTGCCTCATCAGTTCCTCGACCGGGGAGGCGGGAACGTGACGGACGTCAGAGCAGCGATGAACAGCGTCGTGCTGACCGTCGGGCCAGGGCACACGCTGCGCGAGGCGAGCCGGTCCATGATCGCGCGAAAGGTCGGCGCGGCCGTCGTGTCCGACCCCGACGGGGAGGGCGCCGGCATCATCACCGAGCGGGACCTCCTGCACGCCATCGCCGACGGCGGCGACCCCGACCGCGAGCTGGTCGGAGCGCACCTCACCAGCGACCTGGTCTACGCGGCGCCCGGCTGGACGCTCGAGCAGGCCGCGGAAGCCATGCTGCGCGGCGGGTTCCGTCACCTCGTGGTCATGGACGGCGGCGAGGTGGTCGGGATCCTGAGCGTGCGTGACATCGTCCGCCACTGGCACGCCGAGCGGGTGGCTCCCGTCTGACGGGCATTCGGGCAGGCGTCAGCGCGGGCTGACCCGCAGTCGTAGGCCGCCCTTCGGGTGGACGGTCACGGACGCGCGGGGGCGAGGGTCGGCGGCCGAGACCGGCTCGAGGACCCAGTGGCGCGCGATGCCGGCGAGCACCACGGTCGACTCCACGAGAGCGAGCTCTCGCCCGATGCACAGGCGCGGACCGGCGCCGAAGGGCAGGTACGTGCCGCGCGCCGGCACCGCGTCGAAGCGCTGCGGACGGAACTGCTCGGGCCGCACCCACGCCGCGGACCGCCGGTGCAGGGCCCACGGGGAGACCACCACGAGGGTCCCCGCGCCCACCGGTGTCCCGCAGACCTCGTCGTCGACGCGAGCCCGTCGCGAGATGACCCACGCGGGGGGATAGAGCCGCAGCGCCTCGTCGACCACCTGACGCGTCCACGGCAGCTGGTCGGGCGTGAGGCAGTCGGGGGGGAGCCGGTCGGTCTCGTCCGCGACCCGCGTCAGCACGTCCGGGTGCCGGGCCAGCAGGAACAGCGCCCAGGTGAGGGAGCTGGCCACCGTCTCGTGGCCGGCCACCAGGGTGGTGACGACCTCGTCCCGGACCGCCCGCTCGTCCAGCCCCGCCTCGCGCAGCCGTGGGACCAGGCCGGCGTCCCCGGAGGACGCGACGAGGCGCGCGGCCTCCTCGTCGAGGCGGCGGATCGCGGCTCGCAGGCGCAGGTTGCCCGGGGTCGGCACCCCCAGGGCGGGTGCGAGGGGGTTGCGCGCACGAGCGATCACCCGGTCCAGGGCCACGGCCACCGCGCGGACGAGGGAGGCGACCTCCCCCGCGGCCGCCCCCAGCAGGGTGCGGGTGACGACCTCGAGGGAGACGTGGCTCATCGCCGCCTCGACGTCCACCACCTCGCCGGGGACCCAGCCGGCGGTGACCGCGCCCAGGACCGTCGCCGTGGTGGCCGCGAGGGACTGGGTCGCTCGGTAGGCGGGCTGGCTGGCCCGGCGGTGCACGAGCCAGGCCTCGTCGTCATCAGTGGTGAGCAGGCCGTTGCCGGTCACGAGTGCGAGGGCGTCGTACTGGGCGGTGCGCTTGCCGTAGCGGCGGTGAGCGGCACGCAGCACGTGGTCGACCCCCTCGGGGTCGTTCATCAGCAGCACCGGACGGCGCGGCATGGGCAGCTCCACCACGTCACCGAGGCGGTCGAAGGTCTGCTCGAGGAAGCCCAGCGGGTCGGTCGCCATGCTCCAGGCATGCATGAGCATCCAGCGGCCGTCCGGTCGCGCCGCGGTGCTCACCGGCTCATGCAAGCACCCCTAGGCCGGTTCCGCGGCCAGCGGATGCGCCAGCACCGTCGAGACCTCCTCGGCCGGCAAGGCACCGGCGAACAGGAAGCCCTGCCCCAGGACGCATCCCAGCCCGCGAAGGGTCTCGCGCTGCTCCTCGGTCTCGACGCCTTCGGCGACCACCTGCAGGCCCAGGGCAAGGCCGAGCTCGACGATCCCACGCAGCAGCACCGACCCGTCGTGGTCGGCGGAGTCGGTACCGCCGGAGACGAAGGAACGGTCGATCTTCAGCAGGTTCACCGGGAGGCGCTCCAGGTAGCTCAAAGAGGAGTAGCCGGTCCCGAAGTCGTCGATGGCCACGCGGACGCCGAGCGAACGCAGGCGCATGAGGGTCGAGGCGGAGGCGTCGACGTCGCGAACGAGCTGTCCCTCGGTCACCTCGAGGGTCAGGTTCTCCGGCGGCAGCCCGTTCTCCCGCAGGCAGCGAGCGACCTCGTCGACGAAGTCGGTCGCCTCGATCTGGCGGGCGGCGACGTTGACGCTGACCGTGAACCGAGGCCCGACCACGGCCGCCCGCCGCCAGGCCGCGAGCTGCCGGCAGGCGGTCGTCATCGCGAACCTCCCGAGCTCGACGATGGTGGGAGAGGACTCGACGAGGGGGATGAACTCCTCGGGCGGTACGACGCCGCGGACCGGGTCGTACCAACGAAGCAGCGCCTCGACCCCGACGACCAGGCCGGTCGAGAGCTCGACCATCGGCTGGTAGTGCACCACCATCTCGGAGTGGCGCAGGGCCTGCGACAGCCGCGTCCGCGCGTCGACGGCCCCCAGGACCGCCGCCCGCATGGTGTGGGCGTAGCAGACGACCTGCCGCTTGCCGGCAGCCTTGGCTTCCGAGAGCGCGAGGTCGGCTCGGCTCAACAGCTCGTCCGCGTCGGGGACGTCCTCGTCGGCGACGGCGACGCCGATGCTTGACTCCGGCACGACGGTGTGGCCGGAAACGGTGACCGGGGCGGAGAGCGCGGCCAGGATCCGCCCTCCGGCCTCCTCGGCCCGGCCGGCATCTGCCACGTCCTCGAGCATCACCGCGAAGTGGTCCGCTCCGGTGCGCGCGATGGTGTCGCCCGGGCCGGCTCCCACCGCCAGCCGGTCGGCCACCTCGCGCAGCACCGCGTCCCCAGCCACGTGCCCGATGCGCTCGTTGACAGCCTTGAAGTCGTCCAGGTCGACGAACAGGACCGCCGGGTGCAGCCCCTTGCGCAGCGACTGCGCGACCCGGTCGACGAAGAGCGCGCGGTTGGGCAGCCCGGTCAGGGCGTCGTGCAGCGCCGAGTGCTCCAGCTGGTCGGCGAGGCGGCGCTGCTCCGTCACGTCCCTGCTGTTCACGACGATCGCCTGGACGTCGGGGTCGGCGAGGAGGTTGGTCCGCACGCTCTCCAGCCAGCGCCAGGACCCGTCCGCGTGGCGCCACCGGGTCACGCTGACCACGTGGTCCTCCCCCGCCAGGGTGCGTGCCAGGGCCGACCGGACCACGTCGTGGTCGTCTCGATGGCAGGACTCCAGAGCGTGGCGACCGATCGCATCCTCGGGGTCGTAGCCGAGGACCCGCCGCACCGACGGGGTCTGGAACCTGATGACCCCGTCGGCGTCGGTGAGGGTCACGACATCGCTGGAGTTGGTGACCAGTGAGCGAAACCTCGCCTCGCCGCGAGCGCGCTCCTCGGCGGCCGCGACCTCGGAGGCCGCGCGCACGGCGGACTGGCGGCGGCTGAGGGCGACGACCACGGCCGCCGCGAGAAGCACGATCAGCAGCGACTCGAGGTCGGCGAGGCGCGAGTCGGTGTGCGCCCGGCCGCGCTCGACCAAGGCCACGTGGTCCAGGGCGTCGGACAGCGACGGCTCCTCGGCCGCCAGCACCTTGGCAGCCGCGATCCGCGTGCTCGCGCGGGGTGCGCTGAGCTGTGCGCGCGCGGCAGCCGCGGCTCGGTCGTGCTGTCGCAGGGGCGCCGCCACCCCGTGGACACCGGCTCGGGCAAGCCGCGCCACCTCCTGGTCCAACCCGTCCGCCTGGTCCGACAGCTGGGCGCGGCAGGTGGGCGTGAGCGTGGCGGCGCACTCCCAGCCGGCCGCGACCTCGCGGTCCGCGAGCGCCTGAGCACGGCCGATCGCCTCGACGTGCTGCCAATGGTCGTCGGCCCGGTCCCGCAGGCTCGCCACGCTCCACCCGAGGCCCGCGCCCACCGCGACGGCGAGGGCCACCACGATCAGGGGACGCGACGACGCGACGCGGCCGGCGACCGACCGCGCACCGGACAGGCGCGTCGCCATGGTCGCTTATCGACGCCAAGACGGCCGTGCTTGACCCGCGGTGGTGGCAGGGTGAACCCGTGACCACAATTCCCGGCGCGCGCCCCGTCCGTTCCCCCCGAGGCAGCGAGCTGTCCTGCCTCGGCTGGCAGCAGGAGGGCGCGCTGCGCATGCTGATGAACAACCTCGATCCCGAGGTGGCCGAGCACCCCGACCAGCTCGTGGTCTACGGCGGGAGCGGACGCGCCGCCCGCAGCTGGGCGGCCTTCGACGCGATCGTCGCCTCTCTCCGCGCGCTTCGCGCCGACGAGACCCTGCTCGTCCAGTCGGGCAAACCGGTCGGGATCATGACCACGCACGAGTGGGCGCCACGGGTGCTCATCGCGAACTCGAACCTCGTCCCCGACTGGGCGACCTGGGAGGAGTTCCGCCGTCTGGAGTCGCTCGGGCTGACCATGTACGGCCAGATGACCGCGGGCTCGTGGATCTACATCGGGACCCAGGGCATCCTCCAGGGGACGTACGAGACCTTCGCCGCGGTGGCCCGCAAGCGCTTCGACGCCACGCTGGCGGGGACGCTCACGCTCACCGCCGGCCTGGGCGGCATGGGCGGTGCTCAGCCCCTCGCCGTGACCATGAACGACGGCGTCGCGCTGTGCGTCGAGTGCGACCCGTCACGGATCCACCGACGCATCGAGCAGGGCTACCTCGACGAGGCGGCCGACGACGTCGACGACGCGCTTCGCCGCTGCGAGGAGGCGGTCCGTGACCGCCGGCCGCTGTCGGTCGGCCTGCTCGGGAACGCCGCCGACGTTGTTCCGGAACTGCTGCGGCGGGACGCCCCGGTCGACATCGTGACCGACCAGACCTCCGCCCACGACCCCTTGGCCTACCTGCCGATCGGCGTGGCCTTCGAGGACTGGCCGAAGCTGCGCGCCGACGACCCCGAGGGCCTCACCCGTCGCGCGCGCGAGTCGATGGCCGTCCACGTCGAGGGGATGGTCGGGTTCATGGATGCCGGCGCCGAGGTCTTCGACTACGGGAACTCCATCCGGGGCGAGGCGCAGCTCGCGGGCTACACCCGGGCCTTCGACTTCCCCGGCTTCGTGCCGGCCTACATCCGCCCGTTGTTCTGCGAGGGCAAGGGCCCGTTTCGCTGGGCAGCGCTGTCGGGCGACCCCGCGGACATCGCCGCCACCGACCGCGCCGTCCTCGAGATGTTCGGCGCGGACGAGTCCTTGTCCCGCTGGATCCGCATGGCCGGGGAGAAGGTGCACTACCAGGGACTGCCGGCGCGCATCTGCTGGCTCGGCTATGGCGAGCGGGACAAGGCCGGGGAACGGTTCAACGACATGGTCGCCAAGGGCGAGGTGTCCGCGCCCATCGTGATCGGGCGCGACCACCTGGACTGCGGGTCGGTCGCCTCGCCCTACCGGGAGACCGAGGCGATGCTCGACGGGTCGGACGCGATCGCGGACTGGCCGCTGCTCAACGCCATGGTCAACGTCGCCTCCGGCGCCTCGTGGGTCTCCATCCACCACGGCGGGGGGACCGGGATCGGCCGCTCGATCCACGCCGGCCAGGTCTGCGTCGCGGACGGGTCGCTGCTGGCCGGGGAGAAGGTGCGCCGCGTCCTGACCAACGACCCGGGCATGGGTGTCATCCGCCATGTCGACGCCGGCTACGAGGAGGCGCGCGAGGTGGCGCGCAGCCGGGGGGTCGCGGTGCCGATGGCCGACCTGGGGTGAGCATGAGCGCGGCGGAGGGCGTGCTGGACCTGCTGGCGGCCCTGGCGCCGGTCGGCCGCGACGCGCGTACCGGGGGGTATGACCGCCCGGGTTTCGGCACAGCCGAGCGGGAGTGCCGGGAGTGGTTCCTCGACGAGGCGCGCCGGCGCGACCTGCAGGTGGAACGCGACGGCAACGGCAACCTCGTCGCGTGGTGGCGGACCGGACCACCCGCCGTCGGCGGCGTGGTGACCGGCAGCCACCTCGACTCGGTTCCGCAGGGCGGGGCCTTCGACGGCCCGCTCGGGGTCACCTCCGCGCTGGCCGCCGTCGACGTGCTGCGCGAGCGCGGAGCGACCCCCCGCCGTCCGCTCGGGGTGGCGGTCTTCGCCGAGGAGGAAGGGTCCCGCTTCGGGCTGGCCTGCCTCGGTTCGCGCCTCCTGTCGGGCGCGCTCCCCCCGGCTCGGCTGCGGGATCTGCGGGACCGGGACGGCCGCACCGCCGCCGACGCGCTCGCCGAGCTGGACCTGCCCGCTCCTCCCGGCCCGGCGGACCTGCTCCAGACCCCGAGCGCGTTCGTCGAGCTGCACGTCGAGCAGGGCAGGGATCTCGTGGACCGAGGAGCGGCGGTGGCGGTGGCGACCGCGATCCGTCCGCACGGGCGCTGGCGGCTGGACCTGCCCGGGCGGGCCGACCACGCCGGTACCACCGCGCTCGCCGACCGCGACGACCCGATGCTGCACCTCGCCGACGCCGTGCTGGCCGCACGCCAGGAGGCCGAGGCCGCCGCCGCCCTCGCCACGGTCGGTCGCGTCCACGTCGAGCCGAACGCCACCAACGCCATCCCGAGCCTGGTCCGCGCCTGGCTCGACGTGCGAGGAGCGGACGAGACGTCCGTGCGGGCCGTGGTCACGGGCGTCGGCGCGGCGGCGGGCGTCGAGCCGGTCGAGGAGTCGTGGTCGCCCGAGACGAGGTTCCCGGAGCAGCTGCGGGAGCGGCTGGCCGCCACGCTGGGCGGCGTACCGCGCATCCCGACCGGCGCGGGCCACGACGCCGGGGTGCTGGCGGCGGCCGGTGTCCCGGCTGCGATGATCTTCGTGCGCAACCCGTCGGGGGTCAGCCACTCCCCCGTCGAGCACGCGGAGCCCGGCGACTGCGTGAGCGGCGTCCTGGCCCTCGCCGACGTCCTCGAGGAGCTCGCATGCCGGTGACGTCGTGGTGGTGCGAGCTCGCCTGGCTCGGTGGCGAGGCACCCGCGTCCGGGGTGGTCCTCAGCGCCGAGGACGGCCGCTTCACCACGGTCGAGACCGGTGTGCTGCGTCCTCCCGCGGGAGCGACCACGCTGCGCGGGCTGGTGCTGCCCGGCCTCGCGAACGTGCACAGCCACGCCTTCCACCGGGCGCTTCGCGGCCGCGCGTTGCCGGCCGAGGGGACCTTCTGGACGTGGCGGACCGGGATGTACGCCGTCGCCGAGCGCCTCGACCCCGACCGGATGCTCGCACTGGCCCGCGCGACGTACGCGGAGATGGCGCTGGCGGGCATCACCTGCGTGGGTGAGTTCCATTACCTGCACCACGACGGCGACGGGCAGCCGTACGCCGACCCGAACGCGATGTCCGCCGCCCTGGCGACCGCTGCCGCGGAGGCCGGCATCCGGCTCACCTTGCTCGACACCTGCTACCTGTCCGCGGGCTTCGGCGAGCCCCTCGCGGGGGTCCAGCGACGCTTCTCCGACGGTACGGCCGGGGCCTGGGCCGCGCGGGTGGACGGCTTCCACGCCGGGGAGTCGGTGCGCCTCGGTGCCGCGGTCCACTCGGTGCGCGCGGTGCCCGCGGCTGACGCGGAGGTGGTCGCCGAGTGGGCTCGCAGCCGCGAGGCCCCGCTGCATGTGCACGTCTCCGAGCAGCCGGCGGAGAACGCGGCGTGCGAGCAGGCGTACGGCTCCACCCCCACCGCCTGGCTGCACGAGCGCGGCGTGCTGGGGCCCCGCACCACGGCCGTGCACGCGACGCACCTCACCGACGACGACCTAGAGCTGCTGGCCATGACCGGCACGCGCATCGGGCTGTGCCCGACCACCGAGCGTGACCTCGCCGACGGCATCGGCGCGTTCGGGCGGATGCGAGCGGCCGGGATCCCGCTCGCCGTGGGCAGCGACAGCCAGGCGGTCATCGACCTGCTCGAGGAGACGCGGCTGGTCGAGGGGTACGAGCGGCTGCGGACCGGCATCCGCGGCCACTTCAGCGCAGCCGAACTGCTCACCATCGCGACCGCGAGCGGTCACGCGGCCCTGGGCTGGCCGGAGGCCGGCGGTCTCGCCGTGGGGGCGGTCGCCGACCTCGTGGCCGTTGACCTGACGAGCGTGCGTACGTCCGGCGGCGCGGACGCGGACGCGCTGGCCGTGGCGCTCGCGGCGGCGACCGCCGCCGATGTTCGTGAGGTGGTGGTGAGCGGGCGCACCGTGGTCCGCGAGGGACACCACGTGCTCCTCGGCGACGTCGCCCCGATGCTGCAGGCAGCCATCGAGGCCGTCGTGTCCCGCTGACGCGGGCGAGGCGTCACAATCGGACATCTGGTCAAGCGGCTGCACGGCGTGCCGCGTGAAAGCGACGCGTGGAGACGAAGCGGAACCGGATCGGGGGATCCATGTGGTCGAAAGCTCGTCGAGGTGTCACCTGCTGGCTGCTCGCCGCGACGGTACTCAGCGGCTGTGCTGGCGCTTCCTCAGGAGCTGGGTCTCCCTGGGGCGCACGGGCAGGCAAGCCCCCGCTGCCCCGCGTCGGATACAGGTCGTGGGAATGGACCTTCCCGCCGTCTGCGACCAGCAGCGCGTCTCTGGTCGTCATCCTCCACAACCGGACGAAGGAGCCGTATCGGGTCGATCGGATCAGCCTGTCGAAGGCCCCCGGGAGCACGATCGTTCGGAGCTGGGCGGTTCCCATCACTGGCTATCTGTCGATGGGGTCCGACAACACCTACCCACCCAAGCTGGACCTGCAGGTCCCCCGCCTTCGGAGACAGTGGGCCGGCCGGGCGCGAGCCGAGGGGTTCACCGTCGAACCGGGCCAGGAAGTGGACGTGGTCATCGGCGTGAAGCTGACGGGGCACGATGCCACCATCGGCGGCATCACGGTCTACTTCACGTGGGAGGGCGAGGCCCTGAGCTACGACCCCAGGCTCTCCTTCGTCGTCGGCACACCGACACCCGTCTGAGCCAGGCGGGCGGACTCGGTCCTCCGCTCACCCGACGGGCGAGGCGCCGAAAACCGTTGTGGTCATTGGAGATTCTTCAACATGAGGGTTGACTCCACCGATCCCGATCGCTAGTGTGGACATATGTTCGAAGCGGTGGAGGAGATCTCCCCAGCGGAGCTCGAGGCGCTCGTCGCGCAGGGGCCGCCGGACTTCTCCGACGCGCCGTACGCCTATCCGCCCGAGGAGTTCCTGACGTTCATCGGCGTGGAGCCGGCCCGCTCGGTGCTGGACGCCCGCGAGACGACCGGAGTCATCCCGACCGGCGTCACCGCGTTCGCCGAACTTGCAGCCATGGACCCTCGTCTCCTCGACGGGCACGACCGCGTCGAGTACGTGAGCGCCATCGAGGCCCAGCGTGCCCACCTCGACTCCCTGCTCCTGGCGGGAGTGCACGCGCTGGGCCAGCCGGAGCCGGCCACCGCGGCGACGGCCGCCCCGGACGATGGCGTCCGGCTCGAGCTGACCCGCCTTGCCCTGGGCTCCTCGGAGCAGTACGCCGGATCGCGCATCCTGCTGGCGGACGCGCTCGCGACCCGGTTGCCGGTCACCCGCGCCATGCTGACGGAAGGTCGCATCCCGACGATCAAGGCGGCCATCGTCGTCGAGCTCACCGGTCCGCTCTCCGACGAGGAGTGCGCAACCGCCGAGGCACGCGTGTTCCCGCGAGGCCTGTCGCAGACGTCGGCGTCCTTCCGCCGCAGCGTCCGCCGGGTCGTACGTGCGCTGCGGCCGGACCTGTTCGTCGAACGGGTCGAGCGGGCCATCCCGCACGAGACCCGCGTGACGTGCTGGGACGACGACACCGGCTTCTCCCGCATGATGCTCACCGGACCCACCGCCGTGGTCCGCCCCATTGTCCAGGCCGTCCGCGACGAGGCACGTGCGCAGCACGCGGCGGCGACACGGGCTGGTCAGCCGAGACAGCCGATCGGGATGCGCGAGCTCGCCGCACTCTGGCGCTGGGCGACCACCGCGCACCTCGACCGCCACGCCGCAGGCCCGCAGGAAGGGACCGACGTCGGGTCGTGCCGAACGTGCTGCGCCAACCTGCTCGCCGGACAGCGACCTGTCAGCCGATGGGTCTGCGGACCCAGTCGACGTCGCATGGCTCGTCGCCGACCAGCTCGGCCAGCCGCGCAGCGCGCGAGAGCTGGCCCGTTGCTCCGAGTCCCGAACCACCGGCGATCCTCCCGAACCCCCGCCCGACTCGGCGCCCACGCTCGCCGACCCTCCTCCCGCTGACATCTGGAACCCGGCGGGCTTCCCCCGTGGCGCGCCACAGGTTCGCCTCGACCTGATCATGGAGCTGCCCGACCTCCTCGCCCTCCAGCAGGATCCGGGTGCCGGCATCGGAGTGCTCAAGGGCATCGGCGAGATCCCAGCGGACCTCGGGCGGGCACTCGCCGTGGACGCGAGATGGCGCCGGCTGCTCGTCCAGCCAACGACCGGGCAGCTCCTCGACCTGGGCCGGAAGCAGTACCGACCCTCGCGCGCTCTGCGCGACTACCTCATGGCTTCGGTCGCCGAGTGTCGCGGTGCCTATTGCACGCGCACCCCCTGGGAGATCGACCACGCCACGGACTGGACGCTGGGCGGGCGGACCGACCGCGACAACCTCTCGCCGTACTGCACGCACACCCATCACCTCAAGACGTTCCTCGGGTTCACGGCGACGGCGGCGCCGGACGGCACGCGCACCTGGACGACGCCGGGCGGCAACTCCTACGAGAAGCCCCCGGACGACGTGCGCACCACCCGCTACGGCACCACCGGCGCTTGAGCACCGGCATCGCACCGGGCGGGCGTACAGTCCGGGCGTGCCTGCCCCGGACCTCGGCCACGGGACGAGCCCGTTCGCCGTGGTGTTCACCAACATCGGCGAGCTCGTGACCTGCGACGCCAACATCGGCGAGGGGATCCTCGGCGTCCACCGCGACGCGGCGCTCGTGGTCGAGGACGGCCGCGTTGCCTGGCTGGGTCCCAGCGGCGACGCCCCCGCAGCGGACCGCCGCGTCGACGTGGCCGGGCGGGCCGTGCTGCCGGGATGGGTCGACAGCCACGCCCACCTCGTCTTCGCGGGGGATCGCGCCGAGGAGTTCGCCGCGCGGATGGCGGGACGGGCATACTCCGCCGGCGGGATCCGCACCACCGTCGCAGCGACCCGGGCCGCCGGTGACGACGTGCTGCGAGGGACGCTGACCCGCCTCGTCGCCGAGGCGCTGCGCCAGGGGACGACGACGATCGAGTGCAAGAGCGGGTATGGCCTGACGGTCGAGGACGAGGCGCGGTCCGTGCGGATCGCGGCCGAGGTGACGACCGAGACGACCTACCTCGGCGCGCACGTCGTGCCGCCGGACATCGACACCCAGTCCTACCTCGAGCTGCTCACCGGGCCGATGCTCGACGCGTGCGCTCCCCATGCCCGGTTCGTGGACGCCTTCGTCGAACGCGGCGCCTTCGACGCCGACCAGGCTCGCTCGGTGCTGACTGCGGGAATCGACCGCGGGCTGCTGCCCAAGGTCCATGCGAACCAGCTCGGCCCGGGACCGGGAGTGGCTTTGGCGGTGGAGGTCGCGGCCGTCTCCGCGGACCACTGCACGCACCTGTCGCGCGCTGACGTCGACGCGCTGGCGGGCTCCGCCACGATCGCGACGCTGCTCCCAGGTGCGGAGTTCTCCACGCGCTCGCCCTATCCGGACGCACGCGCCCTGATCGATGCGGGCGCCACCGTGGCCCTGGCGACCGACTGCAACCCCGGGTCGAGCTACACGACGAGCATGCCCCTCTGCGTCGCCCTCGCGGTCCGCGAGATGCGGATGAGCGTCGAGGAGGCGATCTGGTCGGCGACCGAAGGCGGCGCCAGGGCGTTGCGGCGTGACGACGTCGGCCGGCTCACCCCAGGGGCCCGTGCCGACCTACAGGTGCTGGACGCTCCTACCGCCACGCACGTGGCCTATCGCCCCGGCGTACCGCTCGTGCACCAGGTCTGGCGCGGCGGGGAGCGGGTCGTCTGACGCAGGCTCAGACGAGGGGACCCGTCACCGACTCCGCGGCGTCCAGCAGCGACCCGTCCATGACGAGCGCCACCGTCGCCTCGATCTCCGGGGACAGGTGGCGGTCCGGACCCGGACCCGCGACCTCGCGGCGAAGCGCGGCCCGGACCGCACCCGTCGCGGCCGCGGGCTCCAGCGGTGCGCGCAGGTCGAGGGCTCGAGCGGCGGAGAGGATCTCGATGGCGAGCACGCGGGCGAGCCCGTCCACGGCCCGGCGGAGCTTGAGCCCGGCGGCCCAGCCCATCGAGACGTGGTCCTCCTGCATGGCCGAGGACGGGATGGAGTCCACGCTGGCCGGCACGGCCAGCCGCTTCATCTCCGAGACGATGCCGGCCTGGGTGTACTGCGCGATCATGTGCCCGGAGTCCACGCCCGGGTCGCCGGCGAGGAACGGCGGCAGGCCCTGGGAGCGCGCGACGTCGAGCATCCGGTCGGTACGCCGCTCCGCGATCGACGCGACGTCGGCCGCCACGATCGCGAGGAAGTCCAGCGCGTAGGCGACCGGAGCACCGTGGAAGTTGCCGTTGGACTCAACCCGGCCATCGGGCAGCACCACGGGGTTGTCGATCGCCGCGGCGAGCTCGCGGGCGGCGACCATACGCGCGTGCGCGAGGGTGTCGCGGGCTGCACCGCTCACCTGCGGGGCGCAGCGCAGGGAGTAGGCGTCCTGCACCCTGGTGTCCTCCGGCCCGCGATGGCTGGCCACGATCGGCGAGCCGGCCAGCAGGGCGCGCATGTTCGCCGCGGCGTCGCGCTGCCCGGGGTGTGGCCGCAGCGCCTGCAGATCGGCCGCGAACACCCGGTCGGTGCCGAGCAAAGCCTCGACGCTCATCGCGGCGGAGATGTCGGCGACCTTGAGCAGGGCGTCGAGGTCGTGGCAGGCCAGCACCAGCATGGCGAGCATGCCGTCGGTGCCGTTGAGCAGGGCGAGCCCCTCCTTCTCGGTGAGCTCGACGGGGACGAGGCCGTGCGCGGCCAGGGCCGCCGCGGCCGGAACGAGGGTGGCGTCGGTCTCGTGCACCTCGCCCTCGCCCATGAGGGCCAGCGCCACGTGCGCGAGCGGGGCCAGGTCGCCCGAGCAGCCCAGGCTGCCGTAGGTCCGGACCACCGGGGTCAACCCGCTGGACAGCAGGTCGCACAGGGCCTGTGCCGTCCCCGGACGTACCCCGGTGCGTCCGCTGGCGAGCGTGCGCAGCCGCAGGAGCATCAACCCGCGGACGACCTCCCGGTCCACCTCCGGCCCGGAGCTCGCGGCGTGCGAGCGGACCAGGCTGCGCTGCAGCTGCCGGCGGCTCTCGACGGGGATGTGCCGGGTGGCGAGGGCCCCGAACCCGGTCGAGATCCCGTACGCCGGGACGTCGGACACCGCCAGTGCCTCGACCCGGGCTCGCGACGCCGACAGCGCCTCCACCGCGCTCGGCGCGAGGCGGACGCCCGCGCCGCCTCGAGCCACCGCCACCACGTCCGCCTCGGCGAGTGCGGACCCGTCCACGACCACGGTGTCGACCATGCGCCCATCCAAGCCCACGTCGGGCCTGGGCGGGCGAGGCTATGCCTCGAAGCGGTAGCCCATGCCGGGCTCGGTGATGAGGTACCGGGGCCGGGCGGGCTCGGGCTCGAGCTTGCGCCGCAGCTGCTGCATGTACACCCGCAGGTAGTTGGTCTCCCGACCGTAGGCCGGCCCCCACACCTCCTGGAGGAGGGGCTTCTGGAAGACCAGCCGTCCCCGGTTGCGGACCAGCACCTCGAGCAGTCGCCACTCGGTCGGGGTGAGGTGGACGTCGTGGCCGTCGCGCACGACCCGCCTCGAGGGCAGGTCGATGGTGAAGTCGGCCGTGACCAGGACGAGGTCGGACTCGGCGACGGGCGCGGTGCGCCGCAGGGCCGCACGCAGCCGGGCGAGCAGCTCGTCCATGGCGAAGGGCTTGGTCACGTAGTCGTCGGCACCGGCGTCCAGCGCCTCCACCTTGTCGTCGCTGGTCGCCCGGGCGGAGAGCACGACGATCGGCACGTCGGACCAGCCGCGCAGCCCGGCGATCACCTCGGTGCCGTCGAGGTCAGGCAGCCCGAGGTCGAGCAGGACGACGTCAGGGTGGTGGGTGGCGGCCAGGTCGAGCGCGGTACGCCCGTCCGGGGCGACGTCGACCTCGTAGTGGCGAGCGCGCAGGTTGATGGCCAGGGCCCGCGCGATCGGGGGCTCGTCCTCCACCACCAGGACCCGGGTCACGGCGCCCCTCCTTCGGCCTCGGCGGTGGGCAGGGACAGCACCATGGTGAGCCCGCCGCCCGGCGTGTCCTCGGCGGAGAGGGACCCGCCGACCGCCTCGGTGAGGCCACGGGCGACGGCGAGTCCCAGCCCGACCCCGGCGCCGTTCGGCGCATCACCGAGCCGCTGGAACGGAGCGAACATCGCGGCCTTGTCCGCGTCGCTGACGCCGGGACCTCGGTCGACCACGCGGATCTCCAACCGCTCGGGCACCGCGCTGGCCGTGACGAGGACCGGGGACCTCGGCGCGTGCCGCATGGCGTTCTCGAGCAGGTTCGCCAGGGCGCGCTCCACGAGGCCGGGGTCGGTGCGCACCGTCGGGAGGTCCTCATCGACGTGCACCTCCACCCGGCCCTGGAGGTCCTTGGCCCCACCCACGGCGGCACCCGCCACCCCGCGCGCGACCAGGTCGTCGGCGGCCGTCTCCTCGGTCCGGGGGTGGACCGCGCCGGTCTGCAGCCGGCTCATGTCGAGCAGGTTGGACAGCAGCGCGTCGAGACGGTCGGCGGAGACCTCGATGGTCTCGAGCAGCTCGGCCTCGTCCTCGGGCGAGTAGCTCACGTCGGTCATCCGCAGGCTCGAGACGGCCGCCTTGATGCCGGCGAGAGGGGTGCGCAGGTCGTGTGACACCGCCGCGAGAAGCGCGGTGCGGACCGCGTTGCCCGCGGCCAGCCGCTGCGCCTCGGCGGCCTCGTCGGCGAGCCGCGTGCGTTCGAGGATGGCGCCGACGCGCGCGGCGTACGCGGTCACCACCCGCTGGTCACCCGCGTCGAGTGGACCACCCACGAAGGCGAGGACGAGGTTCGCGGACACCGGGACCGTGACGTCGGCGTCCTCCGGACCGTGGCAGCGCGGCCATCCGGCGCCCTCGACCGCGACCCAGGAGCCGGGGGCCTCGGCCTCGAGGAGCACGACCGAGGTGAGCGCGAAGGTGGAGCGCAGGTGCTCGAGCAGGTCCGGCAGGTCGTCCGGCGCATCCAGCACGCCGCCTGCGAGGGTCGAGAGGACGGCGGCCTCACCGGCCGCCCGGGATGCCTCCTGGCGAACCCGCGCGGCCTCGTCCACGACCGAGGCCACCGACACCGCGACCAGGACGAAGACCAGCAGGGCGAAGGCGTTCTGCGGGTGGGCGATGGTCAGGGTCCCGTACGGCGGCGTGAAGAACCAGTTGAGCAGCAGGCTCCCGAGCACGGCGTCGGCGACCGCCGGCCAGCGTCCGCCGACGAGGGCGACCGCGACCGCGAGCGCGAGGAACACGAGCAGGGCGGACGCCAGGCTGATGTGCTCGCGGAAGGGCAGCATCACCAGGACGAAGACGATCGGGCCCAGCAGCGCGATGACCCAACCGATCAGCACGCGACGGTGCCCCAGGGCCCTCGGGGCGGCCCGCCCGAGCCCCTTGGCGGCGGCCGCGTGAGTGACCAGGTGGACGTCGATGTCCCCCGAGTCCCGGACGACGCGGTCCCCCACGTCACCCCCGAACAGGCGCTCCCAGACGCGGCGCCGGCTGGCCCCGATGACCAGCTGGGTGGCGTTGACGGCCCGGGCGGTGGTCAGCAACGCCTCGGCGACGTCGGAGCCCACGACCGTGCGGAAGGTCCCGCCCAGGGACTCGACGAGGATGCGCTGCTGGGTGAGCACCGCTGGGTCGCCGTGCACCAGCCCGTCGTCGGCGACGACGTGCACCGCGATGAGCTCCCCGCCCGCCGACTGCCCCGCGATACGCGCTCCCCGACGGATGAGCGTCTCGCCCTCGGGTCCACCGGTGAGCGCCACGACCACGCGCTCGCGAGCCGGCCACGCGACGTCGATGCCGTGCTCCGCGCGATAGGCCTCCAGCCCCTCCTCGACCCGGTCGGCCAGCCAGAGCAGCGCCAGCTCCCGCAGCGCCGTCAGGTTGCCGACCCGGAAGTAGTTGGACAGCGCGGCGTCGATCGCGTCGGCCGGGTAGACGTTGCCGTGGGCCAGGCGGCGGCGCAGCGCCTCCGGGGACATGTCGACCAGCTCGATCTGGTCCGCGGACCGGACCACCGTATCGGGCACCGTCTCGGTCTGCCGGATGCCCGTGATGGCCGCCACCGTGTCCGTCAGCGACTCCAGGTGCTGGATGTTGACCGTGGTGATGACGTCGATGCCCGCGGCGAGCAGGGTCTCGACGTCCTCCCATCGCTTGGCGTGGCGCATCCCCGGCGCGTTGGTGTGGGCGAGCTCGTCGACGAGCGCGACCTCGGGGTGCCGCGCGAGGACGGCGTCGAGGTCCATGTCCTCGAGCCGGACGCCGCGATGCTCGACCACCAGCCGCGGGACGACCTCCAGCCCCTCGACGAGGGCTCGGGTCTGCGCGCGACCGTGATCCTCGACGAAGGCCGCCACCACCCTGGTCCCGCGGGCGAGCCGGCGATGTCCCTCGCCGAGCATGGCGTAGGTCTTGCCGACGCCGGGTGCCGCGCCGAGGTACACCCGCAGCCGCCCGCGTCCCATGACCGGCATTGTCGCGGAGGCGGGCGACCCGCAGGCCCCCGGGACCGCGGGCGAGGTCTCACGCCACGGCGACCACCTGTTCGGCGGGCAGGTCGGTGCGCCTGGCCCGGATCAGCGCGGCGGTGATGATGAGCGCCACGGTGAACAGGCCCGCGCTGATGAGGAACGTCACGTGATAGCCGTGGATGCTCGCGAGGTTGGCCAGCTCCTGCGGGTCCTTGATCGATCCAGCATGAGCCGCCGCGAACGCGGTGCTGACGGTGAAGAACACGCTGTTGAGCAGGCCGGTGCCGAGGGAGCCGCCGACCTGCTGACCGGCGTTGAGGACGGCGCTCGCGACGCCTGCGTCGTGGGGGGCCACCCCGATCAGAGCCGTGCTCGCGGTCGGGATGAAGACGAGGGCCAGGCCCATGCTCATGACGATCTCGGAGGGCAGCACATGGGTCAGGTAGCTGCTGGTCAGGGTGATCTGGGTGAGGTAGAGCATGGCCACGATGCCCATGGAGAGCCCGGTGAGCATCAACGGCTTCGGGCCGAAGCGCGGTAGCAGCTGGGAGGCCAGCCCCGCGGAGAGGATGATGCCGAGGCTGAAGGGCAGGAAGGCGAAGCCGGCCTTGAGCGGGCTGTAGCCCAGCTGGACCTGGAAGTAGTAGGTCAGGAACAAGAACATGCCCAGCAGGCCGGCGCCGAGGAGCAGGAACACCAGGTAGGAGCCGCCGCGGTTGCGGTCCAGGATCACGCGCAACGGCAGCAGCGGGCTGGCGGTGATCCGCTCCCACACGAAGAAGCCCACGAGGAGCGCCGCGGCGCTGAACAGGCAGACGAGGGTGACCGGGTCGGTCCACCCCACCGTGCCGACGGCCCGCCCGTTCGCGTCCAGGACCGGCTTGCCGGCCTCGGTGAACCCGTAGACGAGCAGCGCCAGCCCGGCGGTGACCAGGACGGCACCCAGGATGTCGTAGCGGCGATCGCCCTGGGCCCGGCTCTCGTGGACGAGGGGGACGGCGGCGGCGGCGGCGATGATGGCCACCGGCACGTTGACGTACAGGCACCACCGCCACGAGGTGTACTCGGTGAGGATCCCGCCGATGATCAGGCCGATGGCGGCGCCACCGCCGGCGATGGCACCGAAGACGCCGAAGGCCTTCGCCCGCTCGTGCGGCTCGGTGAAGGTGGTGGTGATGAGCGCGAGCGCGGCCGGCGCCATGACCGCCCCGAAGGCGCCCTGCAGGCCGCGCGCGGCGAAGAGCATCCCCGCGTTCTGCGCCGCCCCGCCGAGCGCGGACGCGGTGGCGAAGCCGAGCAGGCCGATGATCAGCATGCGCTTGCGGCCCTGGTAGTCGGCGATGCGCCCGCCGAGCAGCAGCAGGCCGCCGAAGGCGAGGGTGTAGGAGGTGATCACCCACTGCCGGTCGATCGAGCTCATGCCCAGGTCCGCCTGCGCGTGCGGCAGGGCGATGTTCACGATCGACGCGTCGAGCACGATCATCAGCTGGGTCAGCCCGATGACGCACAGCGCGAGCCAGCGCCTGGGGTCGGGGGTGGTCGCGGCGCCTTCGGCGCCCTCGAAGGTCTTCATCGGGTGCTCCCGTCAGAGGTGGCGAACTCGGCATCGTGGCTGTGCCGGTCCACGGACGGGGCACGCCCGCGGCGCAGCAGGGGCAGGAGCACGTCGTCGACGACGTGCTCCAGGAACGGGTCGTCCACCGGCTCGCCGGTGAACAGCAACCGGGAGGCGAGGATCGCGACGCCGACCTCCGCGAACACCTCGACGTCGGCATCGGGGGGCAGCAGCCCGCGCTCGACGTACCCGCGAAGCCAGGCCCGGGTCCGCGCCTGCTTCGGCCGGATCATCCGGTCCCGGACCAGCCGGGCCAGCTCACGGTCGGCCCGCATCGCCGCGAGCACCCCGCTGAACACCGCCGCGTCCGGCCCGCTGGCCGCCTCCCGGAAGACCCGCAGGGCATCCAGCAGGTCCGCGCGCAGGTCGCTCCCCTGGGGCAGGTCGACCTCGTCGAACTGGCAGGTGCGCAGCGCCTCGACGACCAGGCTCGCCTTGGAGTCCCAGCGTCGGTAGATCGTCGCCTTGCTGACGTGGGCCCGGCACGCCACCGCGTCCATCGTCATCCGCTCGTAGCCGGCCTCGGCGAGGAGGGCGACCGCAGCCCCGAGGATGGTCGCGTCGAGGTCGGCGTCCAGCGGACGGCCGCGGCAGGGCCCGGCGTCGGGTGCGCGGCGCTGCGCCCGCAGGTCGGACAGTCGGGTCACCAGCGCCTCCTCGGTCCAGCTGTCGGGCGGGCCCCGACCCGTCGGAGCACAATCGAAACGACGTCGTACCCTAAGTCGAGCGAGATACGAAACGCAACCGTTCAGTTTCCGTTCAGATCGGCGTTACCAGGCTAAGAGGGGCCTCCGACAGTCCTCGATCCCCCGTGCATTCGATCCCCCGTGCATTCGATCCCCCGTGCATTCGATGACCCGTGCTTCGATGACGGCGTGCGGATCACCCATCTCGGCCACTCGTGCGTGCTCGTCGAGTCGGGCGGCACGCGGCTGCTCCTCGACCCCGGGAACTTCACCGCCGACCTCGACGCCGCCCGAGACCTCGACGCCGTCCTGGTGACCCACCAGCATCCCGACCACCTCGACGTCGAGCGTCTCCCCGGCCTGCTGGCCAGCAACGCGAACGCCCGGCTGTACGTCGAGCGCGAGGCGATGGCCGTCGCCGACGGCGCGGGGCTCACAGCGACCCCCCTGAACGCCGGGGACACCCTGACGCTGGGCGGGGTGCGGGTCGAGGCCGTCGGCGGCGAGCACGCCCTCATCCACCCGGACATCCCGCGCGTCGGAAACGTCGGGCTCGTGCTCCGCCCCGACGACGGGCCGACGCTGTTCCATCCCGGCGACAGCTACGGCGTCACTCCCGGCGACGTCGACGTCCTGCTGCTCCCGCTCACCGCTCCCTGGACGTCGATCCGGGAGACCGTCGCGTTCGCGCGGGCGGTCGCCGCTCCCCGGACCGTCCCGATCCACGACGGCGGTGCCTCCGCGCTCGGACGTGCGGTCTACCTGCGCCTGGTGTCCTCCCTCGTGGAGGAGACGTCGGTCCGCGACCTCGCGGGAGCCGGCCCGGTCAGCTGGTGAGCCCCGCGCGGGATCAGCGGCCGGACGCGACCGACTCCTGCTCCGAGCCCTCCTCGTCGCCGACCAGCTCGTAGCTGGGGTTGGACACCGCCAGGCATCCGTGCAGCGAGCCCACCGTGCCGGTAGCACGGACCCGGGCCCCCGGTTCCAGACCGGCTATAGAGCGACGCCCGTAGAAGACCAGGGTCATCCCGCCCGTGGCGTCCCAGACCTCGACCTCGAGCGAGGGCGCGCCGGACAGGGGCGCCACGCGAACCGATCGGACCTGGCCCTCGAGGGTCGCCCGGCTACGCCACTCGAGGTCGGCGATGTGCGTGATCCCCTCGGGCGCCGGCGGGACCTCGGCGGGTTCCGGCTCGGGTTCCGGCAGGTGGGGCAGCTCCTGGGCCTCGAGGCCCGCTCGAGCCTTGCGGCTGATCAGGCCGTCGACGTCGAAGGGGACGATCGTCGCCACCACGCGCGGCATCCGGCTGACCGCCCGCGCGATGTCGTCCGCGGTCCGGTCGTGCAGGATCCGGCCGAGGAAGCGGGCGTACGTGCGCCTCGGCAGCAGCAGCGTCACCTCCGTCCCCGGCGCCGCGGACTCCCTCGCCGCGAGCTCCAGCGCCGCCCGCGCCAACCGGCGGTCCGGGCAGTCGATGAGGTAGAGCGGAACCTCGCGAGCCGCGGGCTGGGAGGCCCACTGTTTCCGGAGCTCCTCTGCGTGCGCGCTGTCGACCACGAAGTGCACGGCACGCAGCTCCGTCGGGCGAAGGCTGCGCCCGTAGCTGATGGCGCCCAGCGTGGCGAGGTCCACCTCGTCGACGAGGACGACGACCGTGCTGCGGCTGATCGCCGGCCGCCCGGTCGACGGGCCGAGATGGGACAGCGCCTGGGCCTCACGTCGGTACTGGCGGTTGAGGCGGATGAGGGCGAGGACCCCGATGGGGAACAGGATGACGACCAGCCAGGCGCCCTCGGTGAACTTCACGACCGCGAACACGACCACGACGACGGCGGACACGATGCCGGACGCCGTGTTCAGCGCGACCTTGCGCCGCCACTTGCCCTGCTTGCGCACCGAGAAGTAGCGGGCCATGCCCAGGCCGGCGAGGGTGAAGCCGGTGAAGACGCCGATGGCATAGAAGGCGACCAGGTTGTTCACCTTGGCGTCCGTGCCGATCAGCAGGACCAGGGACGCGCCGGCCAGCACGATGATGCCGTTCGAGAAGGCCAGCCGGTGGCCGCGGCGGGTCAGCTGCCGCGGCAGGAAGCGGTCCCCGGCCACGAAGCTGGCGAGGAACGGGAAGCCACTGAAGGGCGTGTTGGCCCCGGTCCACAGGATCAGCATCGTGGCCAACTGGACGACGAAGAACCCGATGTGCCCGACCACGGAGTTCCCCAGCGCGGCCTTGGTCACCTGCGAGATGACCGTCGGCGTCCCGACGACGTACGGCGTGGCGTGCGTCTCGTGCGCGAGCCAGGAGACCCCGAGGACGAGGGTGCCGAGGATCGCGCTCATCGCCACCAGGGTCTTGCGGGCGTTGCGGCCCTCGGGCTTCTTGAAGACGCTCACCCCGTTGGACACCGCCTCGAGCCCGGTGAGCGAGGACCCGCCGTTGGCGAAGGCACGCAGGAGCACGTACACGGCACCCATGCCGAGGACCGCCTCGCCGTGCCCGACGGGATAGGCCCCCGAGGCGACGGGGACATGCGGCAGGTCGCCCATGATCTCGCGGATGACGCCCGCCACGATCACGACGAGGAGGCTGCCGGCGAAGAAGTACGTCGGGAACGCGAAGGTGCGCCCCGCCTCGCGGATCCCGCGCAGGTTGCCGTAGAAGAGGATGGCGACGACCACGATCGAGATCTCCAGCAGCCACCGGTTCAGCGACGGTACGGCCGAGGCGAGCGCGGCGGTGCCCGCCGCGGTCTGGACGGCGACGGTGACGATGTAGTCCAGCATCAACGCGACAGCGGCGATCTGGGCCACGACGGGGCCGAAGTTCTCCCGCGCGACGACATAGGACCCCCCGGTCTGGGTGTAGATGCTCACGACGTCGCGATAGGACAGCGTGACGATGAGCAGGACCGCGAGGACGACTCCGGTGAGCGGGAGCAGGATCGTGAACGCGGCCAGCCCGAAGGCGGGCAGCAACGCGATCAGCATCTCTTCCGTGCCATAGGCCGAGGAGGAGATGCAGTCGGAGGACAGCACGCCGAGGGCCAGCCGCTTGCTGAGACGCTCGTGCTTGAGCGCCTCACGGGTGAGCGGCGGCCCGAGCAGCTTGACCTTCGCGCGGTAGCCCAAACTCTGGGGGATGTCGAGGTCGGCGCTGAGCGCCTCGGGCGAGGCTGACCCGTCCAGCCACGGCGGTGCGGCCGCGCTGCGGGCGGTGGCGGTCATGCGTCCCTCCGGGTCGAGCGCTGCGACTTTCATTCACCAGCAAACCCCATCGTGAGAACGAGCGGATGTCACCTGACAGGCCCCTGACGCCGGCGGGCACCGATCTTGACGAGTTCCTGACGCCCCGGGGGAGCCGGCGACCTGGCCCACCCGCCGCCGGGACTGCCCTCCCGGCCGTGGTGGAGGATCGGGCCATGAGCGCCCTCGACCCGCTGCGCCACGCCCTCGGAGCCGACGCGGTGGTGACCGACCCGGACGTCCTCGAGACCTACCGCCAGGACCGGGCACTGACCCCTGACGCCGGGTGGCCGCTGGCTCTCCTTCGTCCGAGCTCCACCGATCAGGTGCGGACGGTCATGCGCTGGGCGAACGACTCGGGCACCCCCGTGGTGACGCGGGGCGCGGGGACGGGGTTGTCCGGCGCGGCGGCCGCGGTCGACGGCTGCGTCGTCCTCTCGACGGCACGCATGCAGCAGCTGCGCATCGACACCGGGGACCTGATCGCGGTCGTCGGCCCGGGCGTCGTCAACTCCCAGCTCAAGGCCGCGGCCCGCGAGCACGGGCTGACCTATCCACCCGATCCCAGCTCCTACGAGGAGTGCACGATCGGCGGCAACATCGCGACCAACGCCGGCGGGCTTTGCTGCGTGAAGTACGGAGTCACGCGCGACTACGTGCTCGGGCTCGAGGTCGTGCTGGCCGACGGGCGGGTGATGGCCCTGGGGGGACGTACGGTCAAGAACGTCGCCGGCTTCGACTTGCTGGGCCTGTTCGTCGGCAGCGAGGGCACCCTCGGAGTCGTGACGCAGGCGACCCTTCGGCTGCGACCGCTGCCGCCCGCGCCGGCCACCCTCGTCGCCTCCTTCGGCGACCTGGCGGCCGCCGGCCGGGCCGTGAGCACGATCGTGCGCGGGGCGACCATGTCCGCCGTGGAGCTGATGGACCAGGCCGCGGTCCAGGCGGTGGAGCGGTACCGCCCGATGGGACTCGACCCCGGAGTCGAGTGCCTTCTCATCGCCCAGTCGGACTCGGGGCTGTCCGACGTCGTCGCCGCGGAGCGGGTGTGCGAGGAGCACGGAGCCGACTTCACCGCCGTCACCGACGACCGGGCCGAGGGCGAGATGTTCATGGCCGGGCGCCGCGCCGCGATCCCGGCGTTGTTCGAGGAGGGGCGCCTGCTCGTCGAGGACGTGGCCGTTCCGTTGTCGCGGATCGCCGACCTGCTCTCCGAGGTCCGGCGGGTGGCGCGCGAGACCGACACGACCATCGCCACCGTCGGCCACGCCGGAGACGGCAACTTCCACCCGCTCATCTGCTTCGACCCCTCGGACGAGGACGCGACCAAGCGGGCGTACCAGGCGTTCGACGAGGTCATGCGAGCGGCCCTCGCGCTGGGCGGCACGATCACCGGCGAACACGGCGTAGGCACGCTGAAGAAGGCGCTCTTCCGCGAGCAGGTCGACCCCGTCGCGCTGGGGATCTCGCGTGAGCTGAAGGCACTGCTCGATCCGCACGGGATCCTCAACCCGGGCGTGGTCCTGTGAGCGAGTGGTGGCGTTCGGCCGTCGTCTACCAGATCTACCCGCGAAGCTTCGCGGACTCCGACGGCGACGGGATCGGGGACCTGCGCGGGATCATCGGCCGGCTCGACTACCTCAGCCGGCTCGGCGTCGACGTCGTGTGGCTCTCACCGGTCTATCCCTCTCCCCAGGACGACAACGGCTACGACATCAGCAACTACCAGGACATCGACCCGGCCTTCGGGACCCTGGCGGACTTCGACGAGCTGCTCGCCGGCCTGCACAGCCGTGGCATCAAGCTCGTCATGGACCTCGTGGTCAACCACACCTCCGACGAGCACCCGTGGTTCGTCGAGTCACGGGCGGCAAAGCACGCGCCGCGCCGGGACTGGTACTGGTGGCGGCCGCCTCGCGGCGGGCTGCCACCAGGCAGCCCCGGCGCCGAACCCACCAACTGGGAGTCGTTCTTCTCGGGACACGCGTGGGAGCTCGACGAGTCCAGTGGGGACTACTACCTGCACCTGTTCTCACGCAAGCAACCGGACCTCAACTGGGAGAACCCCGAGGTCCGCCAGGCGGTCCACACGATGATGCGGTGGTGGCTGGACCGCGGTGTCGACGGGTTCCGGATGGATGTCATCAACCTGATCTCGAAGGACCCGGCGCTGCCGGACGGCCCGACCCGTCCGGGACGAGCGCTGGGGGACGCCACGCCGTACGTCGTCAACGGGCCGAGGCTGCACGAGTACCTCCGCGAGATGCGCAGCGAGGTCTTCGGCGGCCGACCTGGTGACTACCTCACGGTGGGCGAGACCCCCGGGATCACCGTCGCCGACGGCCTGGCGTTCACCGACCCCTCGCGGGGCGAGGTGGACATGGTGTTCCAATTCGAGCACGTGCAGCTGGACCAGGGCGAGACCAAGTGGGACGTGCGGCCGCTCGATCTCCGGAAGCTGAAGGCCTGCCTGGGCGGGTGGCAGGAGGGTCTCGCCGACGTCGGGTGGAACAGTCTCTACTGGGACAACCACGACCAGCCGCGCGCGGTGTCGCGGTTCGGCGACGACGGGGAGCACCGCGTCCGCTCGGCGAAACTGCTCGCCACCGTGCTCCACCTGCACCGCGGGACGCCGTACGTCTACCAGGGCGAGGAGCTCGGCATGACCAACGTGCCCTTCGCCGGCATCGAGGACTTCCGCGACATCGAGGCGCTCAACCACTACCGGGATGCGATCTCGGCGGGCGAGGACCCCGACCAGGTCCTGGCCTCGCTTCGCGCCATGGGACGCGACAACGCCCGCAGCCCCATGCAGTGGGACGCCTCCCAGGAGGCCGGGTTCACCACGGGCACGCCGTGGGCGCCGGTCAACCCCAACCACACCGAGATCAACGCGGCGGCGCAGGTGGACGACCCGGAGTCGGTCTTCACCCACTACCGCCGGCTCATCGCGATGCGGCACGAGGACCCCGTGGTCGTGCACGGTTCCTTCACGATGCTGGTGCCGGACCACGACCGGCTCTACGCCTTCACCCGGGCGCACGAGGGGGCCGAGCTCCTCGTGCTGGCCAACTTCTCCGCCGAGCCGCTCGACCTGGCCGGTCTGGTCGACCTCGCCTGGCTCGACGCCACAACGGTCCTGGCGAACTACCCGGAGCCGTGGCACGGACCGGTTCTGCGGGCCTGGGAGGCGCGGGTGCACCGGCGAGCATGAGCCCGGGCCGCCGCCGCCCACGGCGGTGCTCGCCACGGGGACTTTCGTCCCTGGCTCCGGTCGGCGGGGCACGCCCACGATCGACGGGTGAGCACAGGTCGGGTCGTGGAGGTCCTGTCACGAGAGGGCTGCGAGGAGTTGCTGTCCCGGGCCGAGATCGGGCGGGTCGTGCTCACCGCGCAGGCCATGCCCACCGCCCTTCCGGTGAACTACGCCTTCGACGGCAAGGACATCGTGTTCCGTACCGGTTCGGGGACCAAGCTCGCGGCCGCGAAGAACGGCACGGTGGTCGCCTTCGAGGTCGACGACTTCGAGCCCGCGCTGCGCATCGGCTGGAGCGTGGTGGCGACCGGCGTGGCCACCACGGTCACCGACCCCGTCGAGCTCGCTCAGGTCGAGACCCTTGGCATCGGAACCTGGGTCGACTCGCGCGAGGGCCAGTACATCCGCCTGCACCCCGAGTTCCTCACGGGCCGGCGCATCTCGCTGCGCCACGAGAGCGCCTCGCACGACGGGCACCGGCGCCGGCCGCCCGAGGCCACGAACTCCTAGTGTCGGGCTCGAGAGCGGCGCGCACGGGACGCCCGTCGGGGGCCCAAGGTCCCTGGCGCGGAGATCACGAAGCCAGCATGCTGGACCCATGAGCAACCGAACCCATGGAGCTGGGGGCGACTCGGAGCTGCCACGTCACGTGAGTTCCTGGCACATCCGGGTTGACGTGTTCGAGGAGGGTGGCCGGACCACCGCGCACGCGGTGCTCACCGACGACGAAGGGGGCACCCTCGAGACGCGCGGGCGCGCGCAGCTCCTCGACGGCATGCCCAACGTCCCGGAGATCGGGGACGAGGTGGCGGTCGCGCGGTCCCTGCGCCTCCTGGCGGACCGGCTCCTCGGACTGGCTTCCGACGACGTCGCCGGCGCGACCGGCGCGGACTCGGAACCCATCGACCCGACCCGGCCCAAGACCTGACGCCCGCTCGCCGGGCTGAGAGGAGTCGGTCATGTCTGCGCCGATCGTCGTGGGATACGACGGGTCGCCCTCCAGCACGGACGCGCTGGACTGGGCAGCCACCGAAGCGAGCCTTCGCAAGCGTCCGCTGCGCATCGTGCACGTGGCGTCCACCCCGGTGGGGACGGTGACCGGGTTCGGCATCTACGCCGCGCCCGACGCCGACCTCCTGGTCCACATCGGCGAGCAGACCCTCGCCGCGGCTGTGCAGCGGGTCGAGGAGCAGCACCCCGAGATCGAGACCGACGGGCGCCTGGTCGTCGGCCAGCCGTCACGCGGGCTCCTGGACAACCTCACCGGCGCCGAGATGGCCGTGGTCGGGCAGCGCGGCCTCAGCGAGTTCAAGGAGCTCCTGCTGGGCTCGACGGGCTTCGTGCTGGCGACGCACGCCCACTGCCCCGTCGTCGTCGTGCGTCCCTCGACGGTCGCGGCCGGCGAGGAGGCGGGCCGCGTCGTCGTCGGCGTCGACGGCTCGGAGTCCTCGATGCTCGCGCTGGGCTTCGCCTTCGACGAGGCATCGGTGCGCCAGTGCGGGCTCACCGCCCTCCACTCGTGGGAGGCGACGTTCTATGAGGTCCGGGGCCGTGGCGGCCCGCTCACCCGGCAGCTGGTGGATGAGTTCCAGGGCGACGAGCTGCGGCTGCTGGCGGAGAGCCTCGCCGGGTGGCGGGAGAAGTACCCCGACGTCGACGTACGCCAGGTCCTCCACCACGGAGAGGCCGTCGAGAACCTCGTGGCGGCTTCTGCCGGAGCCTCGCTGCTGGCGCTGGGAAGCAGGGGACGCGGGGGGTTCCGTTCCCTGGTGCTCGGGTCGACGAGCCACGCCCTGCTGCATCATGCTCAGTGCCCGGTCGCCGTGATCCCGGCGGCCCACAGCTGAGCGGACCACCCGCTCGACGGACAGGAGCAGCATGGGCAGCGAGTGGGTCGTCGTCGGCTACGACCGGTCCGCCACGAGCGAGCACGCGCTCGAGTGGGCCGCCAGCGAGGCGGACGCCCGGCACGCGCCGCTTCGGATCGTCCAGGTGGTCGGTGACGGCGGGACCCTGCCGTCCAGCTACGTGGCTCCCGGGTACGGCGTCCTGGGGGACGAGCTCTACCCGGCGACGGACCCGGAGATCTTCCTGACCATCGGCGAGCAGAGCACGACCGAGGCGGCGGACGCCGTACGGTCCCGCCATCCAGACGTCCTGGTCGAGACCCAGGTGCTTGTCGGCGAGCCCTCCATCGTGCTGCTCGAGCAGAGCGAGGAGGCGGCGCTGGTCGTGCTCGGAGACCGCAGCCACGGGGGGCTGAGCGAGCTGCTGGTCGGCTCGACCGCGGCGAAGCTCGCCGCCCAGGGCAGCTGCCCGGTGGTGATCGTGCGTCCGCCGGCCGACCACGTCGCCTCGGGAACGGAGGCCGGCCGCGTGGTCGTCGGCGTCGACGGGTCGGATCTGTCGACCGCGGCGCTCGCCTTCGCCTTCGCCGAGGCCTCCTCACGAGGGCTGGGCCTGACCGTTCTGCACGCCTGGGCCACCCCCCGTCACGAGGTCCCACAAGGTCCTGGTGGCCCACTCGTCGAGAGCATGGTGGTGGCCGACTTCGAGGGCGAGGAGCTGCGGCTCACCGCCGAGAACCTCGCCGGCTTCCGTGAGACGTATCCCGACGTCGACGTCCGTCAGCTGCTGGTCCAGCGCCCGCCCGCGGACGCCCTCGTGGCCGCGTCGGCCGGGGCCGCCCTGCTCGTCGTCGGGACCCGCGGCCGGGGCGGGTTTCGTGCCCGGCTGCTCGGGTCGGTGAGCCGTGACGTGCTGCACGGCGCGACCTGCCCGATCGCCGTCGTCCGCGGCGGCCAGGCCGAGTCGGAGTGACCCTCAGCTGACCTCGAGGATCTCCGCCAGAGGGCGCCGCGGAGTGGGCGGCATCGGGTCGCCGTAGCCGATCCGCAGCACGATCTGGGGATGGCGCCAGGCGGTCGTCGGGTCCCGGACGACCCCGCGGAGGTCGGCCTCCTCGGTGGCGTGGGAGAGGATGCCGACCGACAAGCCGCGCACGGTGGCGGTGAGGAGGACACGCTCGAGAGCCATCCCGGCCCGCAGCCAGTCAGCCGTCTCGTCCGCCGAGGTCAGCAGGACTGCGAGCAGCGCCTCGTCCTCGAAGTCGGCCGCCGGGCGCCCCGGCACGTGCTGGCCCAGGGCCAGGTCCCGGGTCACCGCCGACGGGTCGAGCGGGCGCGGACCGAGCGACTCGACCGGTACACCGACGTCGCTGCGTTCACGGCCCACCGTCAGACCACGCACCTCGTGGACGACCGCGGGGTCGCTTCGCTGCTCCCTGTCCGCGTCGTGCAGCGCCTCGACGATCGTCGACCGGTGCCGGCCGGTGACCGCGTCCAGGTGCGCGCCCTCGACGGAGGCGGCGTCCTGCAGCCGCATCAGGTCCTCGTAGGACACCGGCTGGTCGCTGAACGGGTTGCGGCTGGACCGGCGGAGGCGGATCGCGTCGTAGAGCGCCTGCTCCTCAGCGGACAGCTGCGCCCGCGACCCGATGCGCACTCGCGCCACGAGCGTGCGGTCCAGCGGCGTCGGCAGCACCTGGACCGCGGCGGACCGACCGTGGGCACCGATGGCCAGCCGCAGGTTGAGGACGGCGGCACCCAGGCTCAGGTAGACCTCGCGGCACGTGGGATCGAGGTGCAGGGGGGCAGCCTCGGGAACCGCGAAGACGTCCACCACCCCTTGGTAGGCGTGGAAGCGCCAGGGCTGGCAGTTGAGGATCGACGGGGCCCACGCTGCAGCGGTGACCACGGCCTCGATGGCCTCGCGGTCCAGGCTCGGCTGCGCGGACCAGGGGCCCGATCCGGGAGTCTCTGCCATCGTCCGCTCCTGACCTCGAGTGGTCCCATCCCACCGCGCGTGCCCTCGGCAGCTAACGTCCGAACGTCCGCTCCCCATGTGACCTTAGCCCCGAACCGCGGGACCGGCACGGCCTCGCGGTTCGCTCAGCCGAGCGCGGCCGCCCCCAGGCCGACGGTCCTGGCGCCCGCCCGCAGCTCCTCCCTGGCCCGGGGGTCGGCCGCCTCCTCGATGAGCGCGCGCGCCTGCTCCTCCTGGGTGCGCCCGATGAGCTCGGCGACACCGTGCTCGGTCACGACGGCGGTGTGCTGGAAGGAGGTCACCGGCGTCTGCAGATACGGCACGATGCTGCTCACATCGGCCTTCGGGTGCCACGACCGCAGCGCGATGAGCGCCTGCCCGCCGGGCGAGTGCAGTGCCCCGGTCACGAAGTCCGGCTGTCCGCCGAAGCCCGAGAAGGGCCGGGAGCGGATGTGCGCCGCGTTGGCCTGAGCGTGCAGGTCCACCTGCAGCGCGCTGTTGATCGAGACCAGCTGCGGGTTGAGCGCGATGCGGGCCGGGTTGTTCGCCGTCTCGGTGCGCAGCATCCGCACGCGCCGGTTGCGGTCCACCCACGAGTACAGCTCCGCGGTGCCGAACAGGAAGGACGTCCCGATCGGCACGTTCGTGTCGAGCGCGCCCTTCTCCTCCAGGGCGAGAACGCCGTCGCCGATCGTCTCCGACCAGATCCGCAGCTCGCGGCGCGAGGCCAGCCCGGCGAGGGCCGCGTCGGGGATGAGACCGATGCCCGCCTGGATCGTCGCCCCGTCGAGGACACGGTCGGCCACACGAGCGCCGATCTCCATCGAGGCGTCGTCCAGCGGCACGGGCGTGCTCGCGGACAGCTCGTCGTCGATCTCGACCGCCAGGTCGACCTGGTCGAGGTCCAGCACGCTGTCGCCGTAGGTGTAGGGCATCCGGGGGTTCATCGCCGCGACGACGAGCCCGCCGTGGGCGTGGGCGGCCTCGACGGCGGCGGGGAGGATGTTCACCTCGGTGCCCATCGAGACTCGCCCGCGCCTCGGGGTGCTCGTGTGCAGGACGACGACATCCGGTGGGAGATGGGTGCGAAGGAGGGACGGGAGCATCGACAGCCGGCTCGGGATGTAGGCCAGTGTGGGCGCGTCCCGCATGCCGGGCCCGACGAAACAGGTCTCCAGCCGGATCCCGTCACGGACCGGCACGCCGCGCTGCGGGTTGAGCATGTGCAGCGTCCACTCCGCGAGTCCCTCGTCGAGCGCGGCGACGACCGGCCACGGCGTGGCGTGGTTGCCAGACACCACGACGCGTGGGACCCCGCCTCTGGCCCGAACCGCGCCGACCATGGCCTGCACACTCACCGTTCGCACGAGCGCTCCCCTCCTGTCGCCTCGAGGCAGTCCAGCCGTCGTCGGCCAGGAACCCCAGAGCCCAAGGTCCCGCCTGCCCGCGGATCCCGTGTGACACTGGCCGCGATGCGAACGAGCGGACCGCTCGCCGCGACCGACCGGGCACGACGGTACCGGGCCGCGGGGTGGGCCGACGCGGCCAGCGGACGTCGATGGGCGGGTGGACCGCGATGGGCATGAGCGCACCGGGCCGGCTGCGCTGCGCCGTCGTCGGCGCGGGGGCCTGGGGACTGCCGGCCGCCGCCGAGCTGGCGCGGCGGGGGCACGACGTCGTACTGCTCGACCGCTTCGGCGTCGCCAACCGGTGGTCGTCGTCTGCCGGGCCGACCCGGCTGTGGCGGCTGACCCATCCCGACCCCGTGCGGGTCCGACTCGCGGGGCGCTCGGTCGAAGCCATGGAGCGCCTGGCGGCACGCAGCGGGGAGACGGTTTTCCTGCGGCGGGGCCTGCTGTGGCGCGACGACGACGGGCTGGCGTCGGTCGCCACCGCCCTGGACGGCGTGGGGGTCGGCTACACCGAGGTCGCGGGGCACGACGTTGCGCGGTTCTTCCCGGGGCTGCGCGCCGACGGCAGGGACGCGGTGTGGCAGGAGGATGCCGGGCCGGTTCTCGCCGCCTCGTCCTTGGCGGCGCAGACCCGGCTGTTCCTCGGGGCGGGGGGCCGCCTGGAGAGCCCTCGGGTCGTGCACGCGGTCGAACCCCACGAGGACGGGGTCGAGATCGCTGACGAGACCGGCGTACGGCGCTTCGACCGGGTCGTCCTGGCAGCCGGCCCCGGAGCCGGCCGCCTCCTCGGCGGGCTGGGAGTGGACCTGCCGCTGCGCCCGCACCTGGAACAGGTCGTCCACTTCGGCGAGCCGGCTGATCCCCATGCGAGCGACGACCTGCCGTGCCTGTTCGACGGCCCGTCCGGGATCGAGCCGGGTCTTTATGCCATGCCCACACCCGGTCGCGGGTACAAGGTGGGGCTGGACTCGCCCCTGCGCGACTGGGTGGAGGGCGACCTGGACCGCACGCCCGACGCCGGGCTCGTCGAGCGCACCGCGGCGCGCGTACGTCGTGACCTGACCGCGGTGCCTCCGAGACCGCTCGACGCTCAGGTGTGCTCGTGGACCGACTCCCCCGACGGCCGCTTCGTCATCGACGTCCTGGCCGATGGCGTCGTCCTCGCGTGCGGCGACTCCGGAGAGGGCTTCAAGTTCTCGGCCCTCATGGGCGAGGTGCTCGCCGACCTCGCCGAGGGGGGATCCCCGGACGCCGATGTCGCGACCTTCGGCCTGGCCCGCTTCGCCGGCGGGATCGAGCCGGTCGACCACGTCCTGGGGCGCTGAACTCAGCGCGAGAGGAACGCGCGCATGGCCTGCTGGGCGTAGGGGGTCTCCGCGTGAGCAGCGATCGAACGCGCCTCCCGCGCGAGCTGCGCGGCCTGGTCGCTCTCGTCCGCGCCCTGGATCAGCAGTGCCTTCGCCGCGCCGAGCGCCTGGGTGGCACCGCCCGCCAGCTCGGCCGCCAGGCCGCGTGCGGACACGTCGAGGTCGGTGTCGTCCACGACCCGGCTGACCAGCCCCCACGAGAGGGCCTCCTCGGCGCCGAGGGTCCGGTTGGTCAGGGTCAGGTCGAGGGCCCGCTGGCGGCCCACGACACGTGGGAGGAGCCAGGTCGTGCCGAGATCAGGGGTGAGTCCGACCGCGGTGTAGGCCATCCGGAAGCGTGCGGATCGAGCGGCGACGACGACGTCACCGGTCAAGGCGATGCCCATCCCACCGCCCGCGACCGCCCCCTGGGTCGCCACGACCAGCGGTGCGGGCAGGGTGGACAGCCCCAGGATCGCGCCGTGCACGACGTCCGCCGCACTCTCCAGGTGCTCGCGCACGCCCTGGGTGTGGGAGGTGAAGTCGCGCAGGTCCCCGCCGACGCAGAAGTTGGGCCCCTCGGCTCGCAGCAGCACCGCCGCCGGGCCGCCTCCGGATGCCAGGAGACGCTGTACCTCGGCGACCGTCTCGCCGAGAGCGAGTGCCATCGCGTGGTCGATCGCGTTGCCGCGCTCCCCCGCGCACAGCACCAGCTCCGCGACGGCGCCGTGCCGTTCCAGACGCACCCGCTCGTCGGTCCTCGCCACGTGCCGCCTCCGTCGCCTCGGGATGGTCCGTACGCCGGTCCGGGGCGGGTGCGCTCGGCGTCCGCCTCGGCTGGTCGCCCCATGTCCGGATGGCTAGTCTCGCCGAAGGGGGTCGCACCACGACGAGAGGGGCCGCCAGCATGCCGACCGATGCCGAGCTTGTCGACCTCGAGGCGCGGCGGGCGGCGCTGCGCGAGAAGTACCTGCTGCCGCGGGCGGAGCGCGACACCCCCGGGCGGGGCATCCATCACGCCGCGCTGATCTGCTCGGATCCCGAGCGGACCATCGAATTCTACCAGGGGCTGCTCGGCTTCCCCCTGGTCGAGCTGGTGGAGAACCGTGACTACAAGGGATCCAGTCACTTCTTCTTCGACCTCGGCAACCAGACGCTGCTCGGCTTCTTCGACTTCCCGGGTCTCGGCCTGCAGCCCGGCGTGGAGTCCATCGGGTCGGTCCAGCACATCGCGATCTCCGTCCCGCGAGATCGGTGGGAGGCCTTGCGAAAGCGCCTGGACGCAGCAGGCATCGCCTATGTCGGGCCCGACCAAGGCATCCAGGAGTCCATGTACTTCAAGGACCCCGACGGCATCCAGATCGAGCTGCTCAGCGACCCGTTGATGTTCTTCGGAGGCCGCCAGCTCGACGAGTAGCGAGGAGCCAGCGATGAGCGAGTGGAACGCGATGACCTACGAGGGCAAGGACACGATCCTGCGCGTCGTGCGTGAGGAGGCCGAGGCCATGTTCGCGATGGCCGACGACCCCGCCGCCTGGGAGAGGCCCACGCCCTGCGCCGGATGGACGACCCGCGACATCGTCGGGCACATCGTGGACACCACCGAGGGCTACTTCCGGGCCTTCGACGCGGCTCGCGGCACGACCGAGGTCCCCGCGCCGACGTACGGCCTCAAGGTCATGGCCGACATGGCCAACGAGGGCGCGACCCGGTTCAGGGGAGTGCCCCAGGCCGAGCTGATGGAGCGGCTGCGCGCCGACTTCCACAAGATGCAGGAGATCCTCCAGCCGTTGGGCCCGGATGAGTGGACCGGGCTGATCGTGACTCACCCGTACATGGGCCCCGTCCCCGCGTTCTTCTACGCCGCCGGGCAGCTGATGGACTACGGCGTCCACTCCTGGGACATCCGTCAGGGCAGCGGGCGCGCGCACGGGCTGGGCGGCGACGCCGCCGACCTGCTGGTGCCGTTCATGTTCGAGATCTGGCGGGCCACGGTCCGCCCCGAGGACGTCACCGAGGCGTTCACGCTGGGCATCCGCGTCGGTGGGCGCAACGCCGGCGACTTCCGGATCTCGGTGGACGGCAACGGGCTGGCGTACGAGCCCGGCGAGATCGAGAGCCTGCCGGCCTACCTGGAGTTCGACGCCGGGAGCCTCGTGCTCACGGCCTTCGGCCGCGGCAACTTCGGCACCCTCCGCGGCGACCGGGACCTCGCCGAGCGGTGGCTCAACCTGTTCTTCCGGATCTAGCGTCCAAGTCCTCCGGCGGGACGTACCTGACGGCCCGGTCGATGTCGTCGTAGATCTCCATGCCCAAGGGGTGACGCATCTCCTCGGCCAGATGGCCGAGGAGACCGGCGGTGCGGGCCAGCAAGGCGAACCCGCGCAGCACGCCGACCGGCAGGCCGATGTCGCACAGTGCCGCGCCGCACGCCCCGGCACCGTTGATCGGCAGCGGGCGGCCGATGATCTCGGGGTGCACCCGGCCCACCGCGGCGAGCAGGGCCAGGTGCGGTCCGAGACATCCCTCCTCCTCGGCGATGCCGAAGAGCACGGGAGTACGCGGATCCTGCTCCTTGTGCAAGGGGTGGCCGAGCCCTGGGACGTACCGTCCGGACGCCCGGCGACCCTGCACCGCCGTGCGGGCGAGGTCGTCGAAGCCCTCGGGAGTGCTCGGTTGTGCGCCGACGCCGGACAATGCTTCGGCCAGGAACGCACCGCAGTCCTCGGTGACTCCGAGGAAGCGTGACCCGCCGCCGAGGAGGCCGGCGGCAACCGCCCCCTGAACCGACTCGGGAGCACCGGTCAGGGTCAGCCGGGCCGCGACGGCCGATGGCGTGAACCCATGGTCGGCCAGTGCGACGAGCACCGCCTCCAGGACCCGCAGCTGGCCCGGCGTCGGTCGGCGCTGAGCCACCAGCCAGTACGACAACTCGGCGAACCCGACCCTGCCCATGAGCTCCCCGGCGAGGTCGTGCCCGAGCAGCTGGATGGACGTGGCGTCGGCCGTCCCGATGGACGTGCGGTACTCGGTCATGTGCCCTCCTGCTCACGACGTTGCGCGTCGTACTCCTCGGGTGGGTGCCCGCCCGGCAGTCGGTGCTTGGCGACCCGCGCGGTGGGGGTCCGCGGCAGGGCCTCGATCTGCTGCCAGTACCGCGGGACCTTGAACGCCGAGAGCCGTTCGGCGACCCAGGTACGGAGTGCCTCGAGGTCCAGGAGGCGGCCGGGCCGGGCGACGACGTACGCCTTCACCTCCTCCTCGGAGAGCTCCGACGCCACGCCGACGACGGCGACCTCGAGCACGTCGGGATGGGAGGCGATGGCGTCCTCCACCTCCGCCGGCGAGAGAAGCTGCCCGCGACGGCGCAGCACCTCCTTCTTGCGGGCGACGAAGGTGTAGGTGCCGTCGGCGTTGACCGTGACGAGGTCCCCGGTCCGAAGCCAGCCGTCGACGAGGGTGCGGGCCGTCTCCTCGGGCATCTGCCAGTACCCGGGGGTGACGGTCGGGTTGCGCAGCTGCAGCTCCCCCGTCCCCCCGACCGCCACCTCATGGCCCTCCTCGTCGAGCACCCGGGCCTCGTTGACCACGCCGAGGCGCGGGTGCTGGCGGGGCGTGCCGAGGGTCCCGAACGGTCGCGTGCCTCGGGCCCAGATCAGCCCGTACGTCGACTCGGACATCCCGTAGCCGCACACGACGCGCAGTCCGAAGCGCGCCTCGAACTCCTCCTGGCGCTCCTTGGCCGGCGAGGGGCCGGTGTAGCACAACCGGAGCGGGTTGTCGGCGTCGTCGGGCCGCCCCGGCTGACGCAGGAGGATCTCGAGCATCGCGCCGATCGCGTTGAACTCCGTCGCGCCGTGGCGGCGGGCGGCGTCGAGGAACCCGCTCGCCGAGAACCGCGGGAGCAGAACCAGCCCGGCACCGCACGCCAGGGAGCCCAGCACCGAGTAGGCGGGGGCGTTGACGTGGAACAGCGGCAGGCACGTCAGCAGGCGATCCTCGCCGGTGAGCTCCATCCAGAAGGGGAAGCCCTCGCCGGCCCACGCGTAGGCCCGGTGCGTCTGCATGACCAGCTTCGAGCGACCCGTGGTGCCGGACGTCGGGATGAGGACGACCAGGTCGTCGGGGGAGACGCCGTTGCGCGGGCTCCCGCTCACCGGGCGGGTCCAGTCCTCGACGAGGACGTCCACGTCGAGCACCGGCGCCGCCCCCGGGCCCGCCTCCTCGGCGGCGGCGCGCAGCGACTCGTCGGTGAGCACGAACGACGGACGTACCTGCTCGAGGAACCCTTGCAGCTCGGCCGGTCGAAGCGCCGGGTCGACGGGAACGGTCACCGCGCCCAGTGACGACAGCGCCAGCCAGGCCAGCAGGTACGGCGGCGTCGTGCGCGCCGTCACGAGGACGAGGTCGCGGGGCCGCACGCCCTGTTCGTCGAGCCGCTCCGCGAGGGCGGCCACCTGGCCGGCAGCCGTGGCGAAGCTCGCGGTGCCGGCGTCGGTACGCAGCCAGATCCCGGCGGGGTCTCGTTCGGCGGCCGCGAGCAACAGCTGCGGGATCGTGTCAGGCACCGGCGCCCCGGGACGGACGACGCGGCCAGCCGACCGCACGCGACATCGAGGACGACTTCGGCATGCCGGTCAGTCTGACCCACAGTGCGACGGCACGGGGGTTGCTGGTGGAATGACCCGGTGACGCCGGGCCTCGCGACGCAGCGGCGCTCCATGGTGGTCGTCGCGGTCGTCGTGGTCCTGCTCCTGGCCGGAGCGCAGCTGCTCGCCCACCTCGGGGGACCCGCGGCGACGTGGCTGGTCGCCGTCGCCTCGCTGCTCGGCATGGTGGTCGCTCGGCGCGCAGGGTTGACGTGGGCGGAGCTCGGACTGGCCCGAGACCGTTGGCGTGCGGGAGCGCGGTACGGCCTCGCGGCCGCCGGCCTCGTCGTGGCCGCCGTGGCCGTGGTCGCCGCGCTCCCCCTCACGAGGGCCGCGTTCGACGACGAGCGCTACCAGTTCGGCTTCGCGCACGCACTCCTCGTCGCCCTCGTGCTCGTCCCGCTCCGCACGGTGGTCCCGGAGGAGCTGGCCTTCCGCGGTGTGCTGCTCGCCGTCTTCCGCCGGGCCTACGGCACCCGCATCGCCGTCATCGTGTCCTCACTGTTGTTCGGGCTCTGGCACGTGTCGTCCTCCCTGCACCTCGCGCAGGACAACAAGGCGGTAGGCGGCCCACTCGGTTCCGGGGCTGCCGGGCAGGCGCTGGGCGTGGTGGGCGCGGTGCTGGCGACGACCGCCGTCGGGTTCGTCTTCTGCTGGCTGCGCCTGCGAAGCGACAGCCTGCTGGCCCCGATCGGGCTGCACTGGGCCCTGAACGGCGCGGGCGTGCTCGCAGTGTCCGCGGTGTGGTCGCTGACCCGCTGACGCGATCTCCCTTCAGCCAGCCCTAGGGTGTCTGCGGGGTGGGCGGCGACCGGACGACCCGCAGAGACGAGGAACCAGGACATGGACAAGGCGACGCTCGCGGTGCTGAACGACAGCGAGAGACGGCTGTACCTCGAGACCGAGCGCGCTGCGCTGGAGGCGCTCGACGAGGACGGCGTGCTCGCTCTCCACGACCGGATCCGCAAGGCCCGCAACAAGTACACGAGCCAGTACCGGCGTCAGGCGAGCGCGCGAGTTGGCCAGGCGGGCGGACGAGGCAAGGCGCGACCCACCAACACGCTGGCCAGGAGCAAGGCGGAGGCCTTCGAGGACGCACTCGCCCGGGTGAGTCGTCGACTCACGGCGCTCGCTCGCCAGGAGGCCGCTCGGCTGCGCTCCGAGCGGCTTGCAGCCGCGCGGGCGGAGAAGGTGCCGGCGGTGCGCCCTCCCACCCCGCGGGCGTCGGGCGGGCGCGACGTCACCGATCGCCCACGAGGCGACCGTGATCTTCGATCGCCGGCCAGTGCCAAGCGTCGCGCATCGACGAAGGCGGCAACCGCCCGACGTCAGGCGGCACGAGACGGCCGATGACTCGGCCGTCTCGTGCCGCAGGAGCGCCCTGGACGCCCTTTCGAACCTGCCCCAGGCTCAGTCGCTCGTGGACTCCTCGGTCTCGGCCTCCTTGGCCGCCGCCTTGATGTCCTTGGCCACCACGCTGTCGACGGTCGACTCGACGATCGCGTTTGCGGCCTCGAGGGCCTTGCGGATCTCGACCGCGCCGGGGTCCGACACCAGCGCGACGAGGCCGGAGTGGCCCGGCTGGATGGAGTTCTGCAGCTCATCTTCGAGCTCGCTCTTGTGGTGCAGCTGGCGCAGCTTGCCGATACCCGCGCCCGCCGCGCCCACCACCGCCGCGCTGCCGATGATCGACGGCGGGAACAGCACACCGAGCACGGCACCGCCGACGATGCCCCATGTCAGGCCCCGCTTGGTGCTGTGGTCGGTGGCCTTCTGTACCTCGAACTCCCCGCTCTCGCTCCGCTTGACGACGACGACCCCTTCGATCTCCACGTGGCGGCCGTCCTCGATCGACTTGAGGTCCTCGTAGGCCTTCCAGGCGGAGTCGGTGTCGTCGAAGTCCGCGACGAACAGGGTGTACGCCCCGTCGGTGATGGCGGCGGCGACGATCCCCGCCTGGTCCATGGCGCCCATCTGCTCAGACATGCCCTCACTCCAACCCGACGCGCGCGGGTCGCGCGTCACTGATCCGACGCTATCGCGTCGCCACAGCGCGCAGAGCCGGGTCCCCCATCGGGCCAACTCCCCGAGAAGGTCAGTCGACCTCGGCGAGGGCGCCGACGAACTGGGCGTTGTGCAGCCTCGCGTACGCGCCGCCGCGTGCCATGAGCTCCTCGTGGGTGCCCTGCTCGACGACGCGGCCGGCCTCGACGACGAGGATCAGGTCGGCGTCGCGGATGGTCGAGAGGCGGTGCGCGATCACGAAGCTCGTCCGGTCGGTGCGAAGGGCGGCCATGGCCTTCTGCAGCAGCAGCTCGGTCCTCGTGTCCACCGAGCTCGTCGCCTCGTCCAGGATCAGCAACGACGGGTCGGAGAGGAACGCCCGCGCGATCGTCACGAGCTGGCGCTCCCCAGCGGAGAGATTGCTGCCCTCGTCGTCGATGCGGGTGTCGTAGCCGTCCGGGAGCGAGTGCACGAAGCGGTCGACGTACGTCGCTCGTGCGGCGTCGCGGATCTGCTCCTCCGTCGCGCCCGGGCGGCCGTAGGCGATGTTGTCGCGAATCGTCCCGGCGAACAGCCAGGTGTCCTGGAGCACCATGCCGATCCGGCTGCGAAGGTCCTCCCGTCGAAGCGTCGAGATGTCCACGCCATCAAGGGTGATCCGGCCGGAGTCGACCTCGTAGAAGCGCATGATCAGGTTGACCAGTGTCGTCTTGCCCGCCCCGGTGGGACCGACGATCGCGACCGAATGCCCCGGCACGGCGACGAGCGAGAGGTCGTCGATCAGCGGGGCGTCCGGGGTGTAACGGAAGCTCACGTGCTCGAACTCGACGCGACCGCGGGGCGGCGCGAGCTGCGCGGGACGGACGGGGTCGGGGCTCTGCTCATCGGCGTCGAGGAGGTCGAAGACCCGCTCGGCGGAGGCAACGCCCGACTGCAGCAGGTTCGACATCGAGGCGACCTGGGTCAGCGGCTGGGTGAACTGGCGCGAGTACTGGATGAAGGCCTGGACGTCGCCGAGCGACAACGTCCCCGAGGCGACCTTGAGACCGCCGAAGACCGCGATGAGCACGTAGTTCAGGTTCCCGATGAACATGATCGACGGCATGATGATGCCGGAGAGGAACTGCGCCCTGAAGCTGGCCTGGAACAAGGCTTCGTTGCGCTCGGCGAAGACCTCCTCCGCGTCCTGCTGGTGACCGAAGACCTGCACCAGCGCGTGACCGGTGAAGACCTCCTCGACGTGGCTGTTGAGCCGACCGGTCTGCCCCCACTGCTGGACGAACAGCGGCTGGGACCGCTTCGCGATCACCCCTGTGATGACGATGGACAACGGCACCGAGACCAGCGCGATGAGGGCAAGCTGCCAGGAGATGAGCACCATCATCGTGAGGACGCCCACGAGGGTGAGCAGCGAGTTGAGCAGCTGGCTCATGGTCTGCTGCATGGTCTGCTGGATGTTGTCGATGTCGTTGGTGACCCGGCTGAGGATCTCCCCGCGTGGCCGGCCGTCGAAGTAGCTGAGCGGCAGGCGGTGCAGCTTGTCCTCGACGTCCGATCGCAGCCTCAGCACGGTGCGCTGGACGACCCCGTTGAGGATCCAGGCCTGCCCCCACATGAGGGTCGCCGCTCCGAGGTAGACCAGCACAGCGAGTGTCAAAGTCCTAGCGAGCGCGTCGAAGTCGATCCCCTGGCCCGGGATGACGTGCATCCCGGACAGCAGGTCGGCGAAGCCGTTCTGCCCTCTCGCACGCGCGGCCTCGATCGCCTGCTGCTGGGTGATCCCGGCCGGCAGGTGCTGTCCGATGAGACCCTCGAAGATGAGGTTGGTCGCGTGCCCGAGGATCCGCGGGCCGAGGACCGCGAGGCTCACCGACGCGACGGTGAGGACGACGACCAGGGTCGCGAGGACGCGTTCGGGGCGGAGCTGGCCGAGCAGGCGGCGGGCGGACGGCCAGAAGTCCAACGACTTCTCGGCGGGCATCCCCGCGGCCATCGCCGCCGCGGGACCTCGCATCACCGGCGGGCGGGGCGGTGCCGTGCGGGGCGGTGCCGTCTGGTGGCTCATGCCGCCGCCTCCGCCGGGATCTGGGAGGTGACGATCTCGGCGTAGGTCGGGCAGGTCTCCAGGAGCTCGGCATGGGTGCCGCTCCCGACGAGGGCTCCGTCCTCCAGCACCAGGATCTGGTCGGCCTCCAGGATCGTGGAGACACGCTGCGCGACAACGAGGACGGTCGCGTCCGCCGTCAGCGGCCGCAGGGCCGCGCGCAGCCGCGCGTCGGTGGCCAGGTCGAGCGCGGAGAAGGCGTCGTCGAACAGGTAGATCTCCGGGGTCCGGATGATGGCGCGGGCGATCGCCAGCCGCTGCCGCTGGCCGCCGGAGAAGTTGGTCCCGCCCTGGGAGACCGGCGCCTCGAGCCCGTCGGGGAGCTCGCGGACGAAGTCATCCGCCTGGGCGGTTCGCAGTGCGGCCCACATCTGCTCCTCGGTCGCCTCCGGACGGCCGTACCGCAGGTTGCTGGCGACCGTGCCGGAGAACAGGTACGCCCGCTGCGGCACGAGCCCGATCCGGGCGTGGAGCACGGCCGGGTCGAGGCGGGTGACGTCGACGCCGTCGACCAGCACCATGCCGGCTGTGGCGTCGAAGAGCCGCGGCACGAGCGAGAGCAGCGTCGTCTTGCCCGACCCCGTGCTCCCGATGATCGCGGTCATCTGACCGGGCCTGGCCACGAAGGAGATGTCGCGCAGCACCGGAGCATCCGCACCGGGATAGCTGAAGGAGACTCCTCGCAGCTCGACGGTGCCGGTGGTCACCGTGGCGCGGACCGGCTCCGCCGGCGGGACCACCGACGGCTCGGTGCCGAGGACGTCCATGATGCGGTCCGCGCACACGGCGGCGCGCGGAACCATGACGATCATGAAGGTCGCCATCATGATCGACATGAGGATCTGCATGAGGTAGCTGAGGAACGCCGTGAGGGCCCCGATCTGCATCTGCCCCGACTCGACGCGGTGCCCGCCCACCCACAGCACGGCGACGCTGGACAGGTTCAGCACCAGCATCACGGTCGGGAACATGAAGGCCATCAGCCGACCGACGCGCACGGCCGTGTCGGTGAGCTGGCCGTTCGCGGTGGCGAAACGGTCTCGTTCCACGGGCTCGCGCACGAACGCGCGGACCACCCGGATGCCGCTGATCTGCTCGCGCAGCACCCGGTTGACCGTGTCGATGCGCGCCTGCATGAGCCGGAACTGCGGGATCATCCGCGTCACGAGGATGGAGATCGCGGTCACGAGCACCGAGACGCTGACCACGATGAGCCAGGCCAGGCCGAGGTCCTGCCGCAGCGCCATGATGACGCCGCCGACGCACATGATCGGCGCCGACACCATGAGCGTGCACGTGAGCAGCACGAGCATCTGCACCTGCTGCACGTCGTTGGTGTTCCGCGTGATCAACGACGGGGCCCCGAACCGGCCGATCTCGCGCGCGGAGAACGCCCCGACGGAGTGGAACAGCGCCGCGCGGGTGTCCCGGCCGAACCCCATCGACGTCAGCGCGCCGAACCACACGGCGGTGACGGTGCAGACGACCTGGACGAGGGTCACCCCCAGCATGACCACGCCGACGTGCACGATGTAGGAGGTGTTCCCGGTAGCCACGCCGTTGTCGATGATGTCGGCGTTGAGGGTGGGCAGGTACAGCGCCGCGAGCGTCCCGAGGAACTGCAGCACGACGACCGCGGCCAGCGGCTTGGCGTAGGGCCGGAGGTAGATCCGCAGGAGACGGGTCAGCACGGCTTCGCCCCCGGAGACGGGTCGGCCCGCAGGATGCCGTACGTCAGCAGGTCGACGATCTCCTCGGTCGACAAGGGCGCGTGCTCGGTGATGACCGGATGGGTCGCCGCGAAGGTCACCAGCCTGATGAGCCGAGCCGCCTCCGTCGGCCGGTAGCGCAGCTCCTGGGAGCCGGGGGTCAGCACCTCGGCGACCACGCCGAGGACTGCTCGGTTCGCCTCCTCGCGGCCGGCGTCACCCCGGGGCGGTCGATGCAGCCCCACCGACGTCACCAGCTCGAAGACCGAGCCCAGCCGCCGTCTCAGCACCTCCACGACGGCTGCCACGCGCTGCGCGAGTGGCAGCCCAGCGTCGAGCGCGCGCAGCTCGGCGAGAACGGCGTCGGGACGCAGCTCACGGTCGACGACGGCGTCGATGATGGCGTCCTTGTCGGGGAAGACGTGGAACAACGTGCCCTCGGAGACGCCCGCTGCCGCGGCGATCTGGCCGGTGGTGACCGCACGGCCCTGTCGGCGCACCAAGGGGGTCGCCGCCTCGACGATGACCTCCCGGCGCTGGGCCGCCGGCAGCCGCCGGGCACGTACCTGGGTCATTCCTCGACGGTAATTGAGTGATCACTCAATTACAAGCGGGGGTTCAGGCCGGCGGACCGAGCTCGACCATGACGCGCAGGCCACCCCCCTCCCCCGACGCCAGACGCAACCAGCCGCCGGAGGCCTCGGCGCTGCGACGGACGATGTCGAGGCCCAGCCCCGACGACCCCGCTGTCGACTGGCCGCGCTCGATGAGGTCCAACGCCGGTATCCCCGGCCCCTCGTCGGTCACGACGAGCAGGGCCCCGCCTCCGGGGCGAGGGAGCAGTCGGACCTCCACCCCGGTCCCGTCCGGCGTGTGCGCGAAGACGTTGCCGAGCAGGGCGTCGACCAGGACCGACAGGTCGTCCCGGGCGAGGCGCACCGGGACAGCGCGCTCCGGGACGTCCATGGTGAAGCGCCGGTCGGTGTCCTCGGCGAGCACGGACCAGAATCCGACCCGTTCGCGGACGGTCTGGGCGGCGTCGCAATGAGCCGACACCCCCTCTCTGACGGGTCTGCGCGCCTCGGAGATGAGCTGGTCGACGCTGCGGGACAGCTCGGCGACGTCTCGTGAGAGCCGGTCCCGCTCCACGGGGTCGCCGAGCTCCTCCGCGTCGAGGCGCAGCGCGGTCACCGGTGTCCGGAGCCGGTGGGAGAGGTCCGCCACGCTCTCTCGCTCCTGGCGCAGGAGGTCCTCGATGGTGACCGCCAGCCGGTTCTCCGCCCGCCCCGCGGCAGCCACCTCGGGAGGCCCGCCCGGGCGTACCCGCGCGCTCAGATCCCCCTCGCCGAGCCGCGTCGCGGTCTCGGTCAGCGAGTGCACCGGCCCCAGGAAGGAGCGTGCCAGCCGGTCGGCCACGAGCAGGGCGAGGGCCAGCAGCGTCACGCCCAGGGCGCCGAGGACCAGCCACGC